>CACYEO010000180.1 GCA_902773475.1 uncultured bacterium
GCTTCCCAAATGCCTCGGTAAAATCTTCAATGGGGTGTCTCATTTCGCTTGCAATTCACGGATTTATTCAAAGTAGGGTGTTTGGGTGTTTGAGTGTTTAGATAGAATTTACAAAATTGACAGAATTGGGAAGTGTTTGGGGGTGGCAGTTGGCTAGGATTCTAGAGTCTCTAGGGCTTCTAGGATTCTAGAAGCGCGAGACATCGCGCAAAATCGGCGTTTAGGCGACCGACAGCGGCGAGCCGGAGAGGAGTCCGCGGCGCGGGGCCAGGCCTCTTGAACCGGCAGGGCGCGCAAATGCGAGCGCAAAACTTGTGCAGACGCGCCCTCAATTTTGGCGCGAAGCGTTTCTGTTCGCGTTTCCCGGGGGGATATGCTAAACTTTACGCAGTTCTTTTTGCCAAAAGGAAGGTTCGCATGGACAAAAAAGCGCTTGAAGAGAAGGAAACAGAATTCATTGAAAAGATCCAGGCTCCGCCGTATCCGGTAGACGAAATGCTCGCGTTGATAGCGGAGGTGCCGTCGGGCAAGGCGCAGGAATGGACGTCCATGCTGATGCAGGCGCTGATGGAGGCGGGCGATTTCGCGGGCATGTTCAGCCTTGTGCGCGCGCAGTCCGCGGTTCTGGAATCGTCGCTTGGCGCGGCGGGCGTGGTGGCGTCTCTCAAGAAAACCGCGAAAGACCGGCTGATTCTTTCTTTCGTGGAGACGGCGGCCGCGGGATCCGCGCCGCTCGCAAAGACGCTTGAAAGGCTTGAAAAACTCCTGTCCTTCACGCCGGGCACGATCGTCCTGAACCGCGCCACGTGGGACTGGGGGGCGGGCGAGATCCGCAAACTCGATTATTTCTACCGCCGCATCACGGTGGATTTCTCGCGCAAGCCGAACCACCAGATGACGTTCCAGGCGGCGCTCGACACGCTTGCGCCCGCGCCGGAGAACCACATCCTTTCTATTGCGCGCTCCGATCCGGACCGGGTGCGCGCGATGCTGAAAGACAGCCCCGGCGTTTTCCTGGAAGAAGTCCTCAAGGCATACGGTCCGCAGCCCGTGACGCGTCTTGAGGACTTTTGCGTTGCGAACGGCTTTGTGAAATCCGCGAACTGGAAGGCGTTCTGGGACGATGCGCGCCGCGACATGGCCAAAGACAAGCGCGTGTCCATACCGGCGCGCCGGGCCGATCCGATAGTCCTTAAAGACGCGGTCGAAGACTACGGCCAGGCGTGGTTCAACGCCCTTGCCGCGAACAAAGACCCCAAGGACATACTGCGCTCGGTGCGCGAATTCAAGGCGCGCAAGACGAAAGACATCGCGGGCCTTGCCGGAGACATGCGCGAAATCCTCGGCGAAAGGCTTGCTTTCGCGCTCAAAGGCGCGAAACTCGTGGACGACGCGCTCTACGCGGCGCTGGCGGTCGAGATTGCGCAGTCGGGCTTCGCGAATCCGTCCGCCGAAAGCATGCGCGGCTATCTGTTCGAAGGCAGGCGCTATCTGGCGGCGGCGGCCGAAATGCCGGCGCGCGACGTGGGCGCGCTCGTGGAGTTCCTGCTGCGCGGCGGCGAGGACGCCAAGCGGCGCATCCTTGAAGCGATTCCCGACATGTGCTCCACGCTGCTGGCGGAAACCATCGGATATTTCTCGGAAACGGTCCGCGGCGACGGCACGAAAGGGCCGGACGCGGAATGCGAGGTGCGCATATCGGAACTTCTGCGCATGCCCAAGGCTCCGGCGCCGCTCGTGGCGTGCGTGCTCGGCCACCGCGAGATGTTCAAAGGCTGGAAGCTGCCGCCGCTGGTGATCGCGCTTACGCACGGCATCGCGCTTGGCGAAGGCCGCCAGAACGGAGAGACGCTGCGCATGCAGAACATAGTGCGCAGGCTTTTCTCCGACAAGAAGTGGCTGTACGAGATACTCAGGGAGCTCCCTCCCGAAGACAGGGTGCTGTTCTTCGAGCGTTTCGAGGCGTCGATCGCGTGGGAGCCTTCCTCCCACCATGCGATCGTGGTCCGCATGACGCAGTGCCCCGACGCGCCGGAACTTTCCAACAGGACGGTCCGTTCGAAAGAGGCGCCCGGCGCCGCCCCGCAGCGCGTCACGTCGATACGCTCCTACGCGGAGCGCAAGGCCGCCTACAAGCGGCTTGTCGAAGTGGAGATGCCAAAGAACGCGCACGACATCGAAGTCGCCCGTTCGTACGGCGACTTGCGCGAAAACTTCGAATACCAGGCCGCCAAGGACGAACAGCGCGCGCTTCTCCAGAAGCACGATCTTCTCCAGAAAGATCTCGAGGAAGTCAAGCCGGTCGATTTTTCCGGCGCGTCCGGAAACGTCGTGGAGCCGGGCGTCACGGTCGTCCTGCGCCTGCCGGACGGCTCCGCGCGCACGTGGACCATTCTTGGAGAGTGGGACAACGACGAATCGCGCGGCATAATTTCCTGCAAGGCGAGGCTTGCGGCGGACATGGCGGGGCGCAAGGCCGGCGATTTTGCGGAAATCACGGACGCCTCCGGCGCAACGGTCAAGGCGACGATAGAATCCGTTTCGCCGCTTTCGCCTGAAATGCGCGCGTATGCGACGGAGATTCCGGACGGCGCATCGATTTGACAAACCGACAGGAGGACAACATGGCAACGAGCAAGAAAAAGCCTTCGGCAAAGGCCGCCCCCCCGAAGAAAGCGGCAAAGAAACCCGCCGCGCCGGCGAAAAAAGCCGCACCGGCGAAAAAGGCCGCGTCTGCCAAAAAGGCGGCTCCGGCCAGGAAAATTTCCATCGGGTCGCTTGTGGAGCCTGCGAAGACGAAAGTCCTCGCGCCGGTTCCGCCGCCCAGAAAGCCGGCGGCCCCGGCCAAGAGTTCGATACCGTCCGTGATGCACGCACTCCAGGCGGTTCCCGCCGCGCGAACGATGAAAAAGCCTCTCGGACGCAAAAACATCACGTTCGTCAACAAGCCCATCCCTCCCGAAGGGTTGAAAAAGCAGCACAAGAAGCCGAACCCCGTCACATTCGTGCGCAAGCCCGTTCCGGCAGCGCCTTCCAAAAACGTCCAGCCGACGAAGGCGGAGATAGCCGCCGCGCTGGAGCAGGCCCGGCGCGCGCGTTCGTTCGCGTATGAAATCGCCGAGCAGATGAAAGAGGCGCACCAGAAGACCGATGCGGAGCGTCCGGCGGGCGGAATCAAGCTTTCGCGGCGTCCGTCCAACCGCGGCTCCGGCAACGGCGAGCATTTCCCCAAGAGCGATCTGGAGCAGTTCCGCAAGGTGCTCATTTCCCTGCGCGAGGTCGTCGTGGGGCGCTCCGGCACGCTGAAGTCGGTCGCTCTGGACCAGATCGACCCGCACGCGCTCGACGATGAAGACGGCACCGACGCATTCATGCGCTTCCAGGCGCTCGGGCAGGTCGGCAGCCAGCAGTCCGTAATCCAGAAAATCGACCAGGCGCTCGCTTCGATCGAAGACGGCACCTACGGCATCTGTTCGCATTGCGGGCAGCTCATCCGCAAACCGCGTCTTCTGCAAATGCCGTTCGCGACGACCTGCATGGAGTGCCAGACGCAGCTTGAGAACCCCTACGGAATGCGCTGAGGCGCCATGTCCCGGCAGCAAGAAAAGCCCGCCGCGAGGCGCGGCAGGGGGCCGGCGGCGCGCTTCGCGCTTTCCGCTCTGGCGGTGCTGAATCTCTTTCTGGTCGACCAGATTGTAAAGCGCGTTGCAGTGGCGCGGTGGAGCTCCCCGCGTTCGTCTTCGACGGCGATACCAGGTTTCTTCGACCTCTGCTACGTCGAAAACCGCGGTGCGGCCTGGGGCATGTTCCAGCACAACGTTCTGCCGCTTGCGGTTTTTTCGATAGCGGCGTTCGCGTTTCTGCTTTGGAAGCGCAAAGGCGTTTTCGGCGAAAGCAGGGCGGGCGCGGTTTCGGAAATTCTGCTTTATTCCGGGCTGTTCGGCAATCTCTACGACCGGCTTGCGCGCGGATTCGTCGTGGACATGTTCGATTTCCACTGGGGGGACGTCTGGCATTTTCCGGTGTTCAACATGGCCGATGTTTTCATAACGTGCGCCGCCGCGATACTCATATTCCTTTCCTTTTCGGACACTTTCAAACCGCGGAAGACCCGCAGAAAAACCGGAGCGGATGTTTCAACGTGACGCATATCTTCTGGCCGGTCCCACCGCAAGCGGGAAGACGGGCGCCGTGGCGATTCTCGCGCGGGAACTCGGCGCCGCCGTGCTCTGCGCGGATTCGATGTCGGTCTACCGCGGTTTCGACATAGGCACGGCAAAGCCCACGCCAGCGGAGCGCGAGGGATATGCGACAGGCGGAATAGACCTTGCCGACCCGTGCGAGGAATTTTCGGCGGGCGAGTGGCTACGGGCCGCGGCGGATTTCGCCGCTTCGCTCCCCCCGTCCGCCCCGCTGATAGTTTCCGGCGGCACCGGGCTTTATTTTTCGGCGCTGCTGCGGGGACTCGACCGCAAATGGGCGGATCCTCCGCCGGCGTGTCCCGTGCTGGATCTGCCGCGCGAAGAACTGCGCGCGCGCGCCGCGCGCCGCATCGATGCGATGCTCGCGGCGGGCTGGCCGGAAGAAGTCGCCTCTCTCGCGCGCCGGTTCCCTTGCTGGTCGCGCACCGCGTCGTACGCGATCGGCTACGCGGAAATACGCGCGGCGTATTCCTTTCCGGAAGGTTCGCCGCCGGTTCCGCCGCCGGAACCCGCTTTTTCCGCGATGAAAGAGCGCATGCTCGTGCGCACGATGCGTCTTGTGAAGCACCAGGCCACATGGTTCCGCCACCAGATGCGCGCGGTGCCGGTTCCGGCCTCGGACGATCCGGTGGAAACGGCGCGGCGCGTGCGCGGCGCATGGCGCGCGTGCGGGCCGGCGAAGGCGTTTTTCCCGGATCCCGGCGAACTTCCGGCGGAGAAGACGGCATGAACGGGATATACGAGGCCGAATGGCGCGAAAGCGCGGTTGAATGCGGCGCCGCGAAAGCGATGGAGGCGAAGCTTGCGGAACTTTGCGGTCTTTCGCCGGCCCACGCCGCGATCGCCGCGCGGCTGCTCGCGCGCAGGGGCGTCGCCGCGCGCGAGATCGAAGAGTTTCTCAATCCGTCCTTCGCAAGGCTGCCGGACCCGTTTTCGATCCCCGGGATCCGCGAAGCTTCCGCCGCGATTCTGGACACTGTCGTGTCGGGCGGCAAAATCGTGGTTTTCGGCGACTACGACGTGGACGGCGTTTCCGCGACCGCGATACTTGTGCGCGTACTGCAGTCGCTCGGCGCGGACGTTTCGCCGTTCATACCCCTCCGCAACGAAGAAGGCTACGGGATGTCCGGGGCCGCGCTCAAGCGGCTTTTCGGAGAGCATCCTTCCGTGTCGCTCGTCATAACGGTCGACAACGGCATAACCGCGGCGGAGGAGATAGCGGGCATCCGCGCGCGCGGCGTGAAAGTAGTCGTCACCGACCATCACATGAGCAACGGGGAGCTTCCCGACTGCGAGGCGCTCGTAAATCCGCATCTTGCGGCGGATTCCGCCGGCGGGTCCGCGGATCTCTGCGGGGCCGGGGTGGCGTTCATGCTTGCGTACGCGATGCTGAAGGACGCCCCGGCGCGCGGCGTGGAAAAGATGTCCGGGGGCAAACAGTCCGGCACGCTTGCAGTCCTCGCCGGGCTTGCGACGGTCGCGGACGCGGTTCCGCTGAGCCGTGCGAACCGCGTACTCTCGGCGGAATCGTTTTCCCGTTTCAGGGCGCACGCGCCGATCGGACTTTCGGAGCTGCTCGACCGCGGGCTGCGCAAAACCGCCGACAATCCCACGGCGCGCGATTTCGGCTATATCCTCGCGCCGCGGCTGAACGCCTGCGGACGTGTTGCCGACGCGATGCTGGCGTACAGGCTCCTGATGTGCGGGGCAGGCGGCGGGGATGCCGCGGCCGCGCGCGAGGAGGCCAGGATGCTCGCGTTCGAAGTGGACGGATGCAATTCGATGCGGCGCGGGATAGAAAACGCGATGTGCGACGAGGCGCGCGCGCAGGCCGGCGCCGATTTCGCCGCGCCGGCTTTCGCCGCGGAAGGCGCGGCGCGGCGGGCGGACGGTTCTCCGGGATGGAGCGCCGGAGTGGCCGGAATAGTCGCGGCGCGGCTTGTAGAAGACCTCGGCGTTCCGTGCGCGATCGCGGCGCGCGGGGAAAACGGCGAATGCAACGGCAGCGTCCGCGCCCCGAACGGATACAACATACACGAGGCGCTCGGCAGGTGCGCCCCCGTCCTTATGCGTTTCGGCGGGCATGCCGCGGCCGGCGGATTTACCGTGAAGCCCGGCGCGTTCGGAGAGTTCAGGGCGATGTTTGCGGAGGCGTGCGCTTCGCAGAATCCGGAAGGCGGCAGGCCGCCTGCGGATTTTGACATGTGGCTCGACAGGCCTTCCGTCCTCGATTGCGCGTGGATGGACTTCCAGAGGCGGATGGAGCCGTTCGGGGAGGGCAATCCGGAGCCGGTTTTCGGATTCCGCGGCGTGAGAGTGGAAAAAGTCCGCATCTGCGGAAAGGACGGGGTGCATCTTTCGTTCATGTTCAAGATGCCGTATTCGACGGAGCGGCATGCTGCCGTATGGTGGAGGCACGGGGCGGACGCCGAGGAGGTCCGCCAGGCGGGGCTTTATCCGTTCGACATGCTGGCGTCGCCGGCGCTATCGGACTACGGCGACAGCGGCAGGCATGTCGAGTGGCGCGTCGCCGCCCTCCGCCCGTCGGGATTTTAACTGCGGACGCCCCGTTTCGGCGTTTTTGGGCTTGTCACGGGCGGGAAAAAAGCGGATAATTTGTTTCGCCGCCCGCAGTGTGCCGTTTTGCGGAGGCTTGGCTTGGAGACAAGTATGACGGAAAAAACGGAAGATGCAGACAAACGCGGACGCCCGGACGCCCGTTTGAAGCGAGGCTTCACCATGATCGAGCTGATTATCGTGGTGGGGATAATCGGCATTCTCGCTTCGATAACGCTTGCGCTCGCGCCGGGATTCCTCGCTTCAGGGCGCGACACGACTTGCAAGGCGAACATGCGCAATCTTGCAAACGCCTTCCAGCATGCCGGCGGCAACTTCTATCCCGTGGCCGGATCCTACCAGTATGCGTACGTTCTGCTGTCCGACGACGAGGGCATGCACAGCAAAGTGAAATACAAAGCCTGCAGCATGCGCGGATGGATTTCATGGAAAAACACCGGCGGATACCCGAAGACCGTGAACACCTTCGATACGGCTCCGTCCGCGCAGCACGAATATCTAAACGGGGGCAAAGCCGCATTCGACTGCATTGAAAAAGGAACCTTGTGGAAGTATACCGACCACGATTTCAACAAGTATCTCTGCCCGGAGTTCGCGCGCGAGTACGACAAGGAGTACAAAAGCGGCAAATACGGCCCGGCGTGGAGTTATGCGATGAATGCGTATTTCAAGTTCGACGCAACGCAGGGCAAAGGCTCCTCGTACGACTATGACGGCAGAAACGGGCGCAAGAAGGTCGAGGAGTCCCGGACCAGCAAGAGACTGCTGTTCGCCGAGATACAGGGCCTGCCGAAAGAGCAGACGGGGCTTCCAAGGACGTTTGACGCGCGCGATTACAGGTGTGACTGCACGCTGCAGTACAAGGATTGCGGCGAGGGCTGGAGCAGCAAGTGCGAAATAATCGGCTTCAACCACGAGGCCGGCGGGGTGTTCCACGGGAATGTCGTGTTCTGCGACGGCCATGTCGAGGAAATCGAACTGCCGGAGACGGTGAGCGAGTCGAATCTGAAAGATTTGACCCAGTGGCTGTGCCTTGGATACGACTACGCGCTCGAAAACGGAAGAACGTACAAAAAGATACAGTAGCGGAAAAGCATGTACGGAACCGCAAAGAAAATCCTGTTGTTCATTGCAGCCGCGGCGGCGGCTACCGCCGCGGAAGCGGATCGTGCGTATTCAAAGTTGCCGCGCTCACGCGTTCTTTTGATGAACAACGATGAGTTCTTCCTTGCGCCTGTGACGCTGCAAAGCTATGCCGACAAGACCAACGAGACTTCAAAGACAGGTTGGGCGCATTCTGGAAAGTCATCGCCCAATTTTCCTTATAACATGACATATATGCACTTATTGGCTGGAACTAGTCACGAATACTTTGAAGATGGTCTTCTTCTTTGGAGGTTGTTCAATTGTTGGGCGGGGACGGCATATAACGCAGATTCTTTGAATAAACTCAACTGGCTGCCTTTTTCGGAAACTTCAAAGTCCGTGACGGACGGGATTGCGCCGGTAAACGATCCTTCTAAAGCTGGATCGGTGGTAATGCGCAATATCGCTTATGCATCGGTTACTTCGCCATTCTATGAAGAGGGGATCGGAACGATATATTTCGACGCGGTGAATGTCGATGCCGAGAATATTAGTTCGGCCAGAATTGCGCTTGAGATAGCGACGAATACGGTCGAGACGGCGGAAGACGGAACGAAAACGCGGCGGCCGGCTCTCGCCGGCGATGCGGACGATGTTCTAGACTGGGAACCTGTAGAAATGGATGTCATGGCCGTTGCAAACTGCGCGAATATAGTGAAAGAGGCATCCGGCGTGACGGAATTCGCTCCAGCGTCTAAAGCCACATCTACCAATCTTTTCTACAGAATTCGTGCACAGCTGAATTGGCGGTCGGGCGCAAGATTTAGAATCGTCAGGCTTGATAGAGCCGTAGACAGAGACGAAGATGATGCTTTTATCCAGATTGACAATATTTTCGCGTCTCCGCCGCCGGAAGGGGTCGAACTGTCGCAACGCGGCGAATACGATCCGGCACTTGCCGGAAAGGATGTCCTCGGTTACGAGAATGCCTTCACGACGCCTTTCCCTTCGCTTGCCGACACCAATCTGAATATTTCCGTTTCCGTGACCTATATCGTAACGAACGGAACCCAGACGATGCCGCAGCTGTTGAATCCTTCAATCCACTACAGATGGCGGTATCTCGACCAGGTCAAGCGCAACTGGTCGACAATCGGGCTCGACCTTGGCGAAGATTTGTCCACGGTTTCGACAAGCTCGCCGATACCCCGTGACGAAGAACTTGCCGAGGCCGATCTGGAATATTATTTCGACACCGGAATCGACGGAAAATATTTTGCGTATCCTACGCCTGTCACTGGGGTTTATCTTTCTTCCCCCTGGCCCGACGGCTTCACCGAAAGGATTTCATACACGTCGCTCACGCATTCCACGGCGGATGTCACGCCTGCGGGCTCCACGAACATGTTCGTGCGCCTGCGCGAGGGGGAGTCGGACTACAGAGGCGTACGTCTCGAGGGCGCGCTGTACGCCGAATCTGCAGCGGAAGACCCTCTGCCCGGCGCCGGAAGCGACGGCACGATCCACATGGAACTTGTCGGCGACCATCGCTGGCGCGCGTATATGCAGACCGGCACCAATCATGTCGGACGGACTCTGTATTTCGCATTCAGACTCTGCGGACACACCGAGCCGGGCGCGGATCGTGTCGGGACGAACGAATTGCGCGTGGCTGCGGTCGATGGCACGATAGAAAGCCTTCCCTATTCCGGCTTCTCCGCTGCAAGCGAAACCGCATGGTGCAAATACACGCTTGACTCGGACTCCGGCTACATAATGCTGGAACTTGACGACAGAACGCTGTCTACGACGGTTTCCCATGCAGAATACCAGAACTTCAACACATGGACGCGCGCTCTCGGCGACAAGTTCGACGGCAACTATATTTCCACCTCGGGCGTGTCTTCCGTGAAGAGCGCATACAGCGAGACGTTCTTTTCCATTCCGCTCGACAATCCCACCAACGAGTTCTGGCGCGAGCGCTTCAATCTGGTTTCCTCGACAGGCGAATACTACTACGACAAGTATTTCACAATCGACATGACACCGAACGGATGGGATGCCAAGGACGGCATATACGTGCGCGAAAAGCGCGAAGCGTACTACACCGACAATTTCGAGATCAAGACCCAGACCGTGGCGTCGGTGGGCATGGCGCTTGAAATGCTCGGATCCGGGCGCGGAGCCGTGTCGTGTACGGCGAACGCCGACGATCTGGACGGTATCGAGAAGGTTACGCTGTCGGCGCGGCTTTCCCAAAGCCTCGAGTTGAACGATTTCGCCTTCTACGAAGACGGAACGGCTTTGAAGAACTACGGGTTTTCGGCTTACGCCCTGATGTCGTCGAAGAACGGAACCGACATGTCGCCCGTGTTTCCTTCCATGTCGCTCGTCGCGTACTACAGGCCGTACCAGGGATGCTATGAATTCCGGGCCGAGCGTTCGTCCGAGAACGGCATGACGATTTCCCTGTTCAGGTGGGAACTGGATCCCGAAACCAGGTCGATTGAGCCGACCAATCTCGTAAAATGGGTGACCGCCTACAGGGATAAAAACGGCCAAAACATACACGATATGGAAGGACCTGACGGAAAAAAATTCAACAACAAGATGATCTCCGGCTCCCCCGTGACGTCTTCCACCGGAACGCGGATGTTCATCACCTGTTCGAACACCCTGCACATCGCGACAAACACAGTGGGCGGAATCCAGACCGTGACTACGCAGGACTGCACGCGCGTAAGCGTGGGGCTTGCGCGTGCAGCCGGCGAAAAAAACACGGACGTCGCGTCTTCCAGCCAGGACTTCATGACACTTGTCTACGACGACGTTTCCGAGCGCCGTTTCACCCGCGGAACGTACGGTTTGTGCATGACGGACTGCCGCGGAGGATTCGCCGTTCCGACGTTTGCGACGAATTTGATCGAATCGGCCGGGAGTCTGCTCCTGCCGGGTTCTCAAGGCGCAATCGCCGAAGACCATACCGGATCCAACCATTTGCGCGTGGAAACGATGGAAGGAAACTGGACGATTCCTCCGGGCAGGATGGCGGTCACCAATATCGCCAACCGCGCGGCGGTCGTGGCCGAGATCGCCGAACAGCCGCTCGCGCTCGACATCGCGCGCCGCGGCGGCGACAATATAAACTGGGTTGAATGGGGCAGAACCAATGTCGTTTCGTTCGGCACCAACTCTTTCACGTTCGCACTGACGAAGCGCGGAGCCTACTATGTGCGCCTGCGCCATGCGGCGGAATACAACGAGCCGCGCGTGGACATAACCGCCGACGACATCGTGATATGGAGCTGGCGCGCGCTCGACTCGACACGCGTGTCCTACGAGAACGATTCGGGATGGGACGAGTGGGTGTACACCCAGGGCTGGCCCGTGCGCAAGTCGTCAGGCTCGCGAGACACCTGCATAATGCTTTATCCCCACCGCGCCAGTCCCGACAAGCCGTGCGGCGTGCGGTCGCGGATACTCGACGGCGTTTCTCTTGTCACATTCGACTATCTGTTCGACAGCGCCAAAGAGAAGCAGAATTGCGTGCTTGAACTCCAGATATGCACGAACTACCTGAGCGGCGGAACGTACCGCCCGCCGATCACGCAGTACAGCGACGCGCTCCGGCGCGTAACAATCGGAGATTTGTGGAACAGCGATGCCTGCTGGGTTACGAAGAAAGAGTACAATTTCGCGTCCATGCCGTTGAAAGGCTCTTTGACTTATCTCTTCGAGAACTACTATGCGCCGGTGAAAGCGGTCGTACGCCTCCGCGTGAAACCGTCAATCGTCTCAAACGCCGAAACGGATCCGGGTTGCGCCGCCACGCGGGTCAAGATAACTTCGATGTCCATTCTCGACGAACCGGAAATCGACATCTACGGCTGGACCGGCTGGAACATGCTAACCACCACGAACGCACCCAATTCGTATATGCCGGATCCAGCAATCACACCATTCCCGGGCCTTTCCGCGATGCTTAACAATTCCACCAATGTCGATTTGAAGGAAACCAAGCCGCTGGCCCAGTACGGGATGCAGATTCCGTACATCCAGACGCCTTCCGCGACCAACGGACTCGGCCTGGTCATGTTCAGGGCGCGAAAGGCGCCGAGGAACGCTCTCCCGGCGGCGGACGCGTCCTACGACCCCTCGGTGCCAGCGTACATTACCATCTACGGCTCCGAGTCCGCAGGCCGCTACGACGACTGGACGGCGCTCACAAACATAGAAGTGACGGCGCAAACGTACCGCAACTACAGCTGGCGGCTCGGCGGTTCGTCTTCCAGATACGGCGCGCTGAGATTCGCGGTGAAAGGCGTCACATGGCGCGGAACGGAAGAACCGGTCGTCAAGCCGGTGCAGCGCGTCCTTCTCGACGAAATAAGCGTATCGGAACTTCTCGAACCCAAACTCGTTTTCCTGAACTTCCTTCCGTTCCGGTCGAATCTCAGTTCCGACGAACCCGTGGACGACCTTGCATCCTGCGACGAGCAGCCGCTCATCGGAGAGTCGTTCGGCTTCCAGTGCGAAATGAAGGTCGGGCAGCTTGCCGATGAAATCGACACTACGGTGGACGGGAATGTCAGCGTGGAACTGTATTATTATCCGTCGAGCTCTCCGTGGGGCTTCAAGAACTGGGAAGGGCGGAAGGGCGCGGTGCGCTGCGAACTGAAGCGGTGCAGCCTTGATTCGCTCGTGTTCAGGTCGTCCTATTCGATACCGGCGTCGATCGTCCCGCCGCAGCAGGCGTCGTCGAACCCGTACAAGCCCGTGGTCGTGCAATATTACGCGAAGGCCACGTGGATAGACAAGGCCGGCAAACATTACGAGGGCACGCTCGAAGGCAACGGCGGCTGGAACCGCCCGGCGTGGTACCATCCGCTCGACTTCAACAGTGACTACGGCGATTTTTCCGCATACACGATACTTGACGCGATTTCGCCGTACCGCGCGTGGATCAACTGCGTGAACTTGAACGACAGCGCAGACGAGAACACTGCGGGCAGCGATTGGGCTTCGACGAACCAGTTCATCGAACTTGCGGTTCCGGCGGGAATGGACATGACGGGGTGGAAGGTCCGCGCCTGCGCCGGGAAGGAATCGGGCGAATCCGGGATTCTTTTCGAACTGGGGCGCTACGGGGCGCAGACGGTGAAAAAGACGGCGGGCGCGACGAATCTCTACGCGTTCCTCACCGTGCAGTCGCCGGTGCGGGCAAAGTGCGGGGGCGTCGCGGACGGTACCTGGAGCGATTCCATTGTCGTGAAACGCGGATCGAACGAATTGATATCCAAAGGTGCCGTAGGGTACAGGTACGGCATAGGTTTCGAACTGCTCCGGCCCACGGGCATAGTGGAGCACCGCATAACGGTGGACAACGTCTACACGCGGTACTGGGCGGACGACGAGCCGGGTTACTGGGAAAAATACACCGGGGAGTACCTCGCCACGAACACTCTCGCCGAGGCAGGAACACTCGCCGGAGCGAAATGGCTCTTTGCAGGGGTGGACAATTCCGCCGGCACGCTTGGCGTGATGGGGGGCCACGGCGAGGACCGCTCCGTCTGGGAGAGCGATCTCATGCCGACGCCCGGCGCCGTGAACCGCCGCCGCGACGGATCGTACCAGAGCATAAACCCCGATCTGCGCTATCTGCTGCCTCCAAACGGGACGAACTACTGGATAGTCGCGCGCGTTCTTACGGATCATATCGTCCAGAATGCGAGCGGCAACACGGAGCCGGCGCAGGTTATAATAGTCCCGTCCGGAGCATCCACGAACATCGTCTATACCGCCGACAAGTTCTACATGGTCTCCTCGATCGCAACAAACGGCGTCCAGTACGATCTTTCGGCGGTCTCCCCCGCGCGCGTGTTCACGCTGCAGATAGACAACATGTCCGCGAATCTCAACATAGACGCTTCCGCAGACGTGTCCTCCGCCGTTTCCGCGCTTTTCGGCGAGGACGACGACGAGCGCTACCGCCCGCACGTCTTGAAGTGGCTCCAGGACCGGTACGGCGACTACGAGGCGGAGGATCTCAAACTCGCCGGGTACTACGACTTCAACGGGAAGCATGTGCGCGACCTCACGCTGACGGAAATGTACTGGCTTGACATCAATCCGGTGGAGCAATGCCGCTTTGTCGCCGGAATAGGCGACCCTCTGGACAGGCTGGGCCGTTCCGCCTGGCCGGTCTACACCGAGCGCGGCGGCGTGCCGGTCACGAACATCCAGACTTCGGTGTTCATGATGATCACGAACACGGTCACCGGCGAAGCGTATCCTCCCTACGTGATAAACGGTCTTGGGCAGGACTCTGTTTCGTTCGTGGCGGATTCCGGCGGAAAATGGAATTCCACGCAGTGGACGAGCGCAACGCTGAATGTCTCCTGCCGGCTCGCGGAAAAGATCGGCGACGCCGACCCGAAATGGGTTCCGCTAAGGTGGTTTTTCTTCGGCGCGGACTCCTTCTGCCCGGCCGATTCAGAAACCCCGTTCCGCGCGCGCATCGAACTCGGCGACCCCTTCAAACGGTGGTCTCCCGCCTATTCCGAAGGGTACACGGAAGACATGGAAGGCAAAGTCCTGTTCTTCCGGTGGAACATCGACCACACGCGCAAACCGGACACTGTGGATCTGCTTAGAACCAATTCGGTGACGACCGTCGCAAATTGACGGCGCACGCCGCAAAAAAGAAAGAGAACATCCTGAAATGTCAGAATACGATTTCACATCCTTCGAGAAGAAGTGGCAGGCGTACTGGGAAAAGAACAAGACGTTCCGCGCGCTCGATCCGGGCGAGAGCGTCCCCGCCGGCCGCGCTTCCATGAAAAAAGCCGAAGCCGCCGGCGGCGTGGAGAAATTCTACTGCCTCGACATGTTCCCGTATCCTTCCGGCGCGGGTCTCCATGTGGGCCATCCCGAAGGATACACCGCCACCGACATCCTCTGCCGCTACAAGCGCATGCGCGGCTTCAACGTGCTGCATCCGATGGGATGGGACGCATTCGGCCTTCCCGCCGAACAGTTCGCGGTGGAGACCGGCACGCATCCCGCGGTCACGACGAAGAAGAACATCGACCGCTTCCGCGCCCAGATCAAGTCCCTCGGATTTTCGTACGACTGGGACCGCGAGGTAGACACGACCGATCCCAAGTACTACCGCTGGACGCAGTGGATTTTCGAGCAGCTCTACAAAAAGGGTCTCGCCTACATCGCCGAAGTCCCCGTGAACTGGTGCCCCGCCCTTGGAACGGTGCTCGCCAACGAAGAAGTGATAGACGGGCGCAGCGAGCGCGGCAACCATCCCGTGGTCCGCCGCCCGATGCGCCAGTGGATGCTCCGGATCACCGAATACGCCGAGCGGCTCCTCGCCGATCTCGACACGCTCGACTGGCCTGAAGGCATCAAAGAGATGCAGCGCAACTGGATCGGCAAATCCACGGGCGCGCTTGTCGATTTCAGCATCAAGGGGGCGGAAGGGAAGATAACGGTTTTCACGACCCGCTGCGACACGCTTTTCGGGGCTACCTACATGGTCGTCGCCCCGGAGCATCCGCTTGTTTCGGAATGGCTTTCGCGCGGCATTCTCGGGAATGCCGCCGAAGTCGAAGAGTACCGCCGCAAGGCCGCGTCTAAGAGCGATCTCGAACGCACCGAGCTCAACAAGGAAAAGACTGGAGTGCGTCTCGAAGGCGTGGCAGGCGTGAACCCCGTGAACGGCGAGGCCCTGCCGGTTTTCATTTCCGACTACGTTCTCGCAAGCTACGGCACCGGCGCCATCATGGCGGTGCCGGCCCACGACGACCGCGACTTCGAGTTCGCCAAAGTCTTCAATCTGCCCGTCTACCAGGTGGTTGCGCCGTCCGGCGCGGCGGGCGCGTCCGTCGCCGGTTCCGGCGCGGAGAGAATCCCCTACGCCGGCGAGGCCGCGTTTACGGACATCGCCGACGGCGTGATGGTGAATTCCGGATTCATCACCGGGCTTCCCGTGAAAGAGGCCCAGAAAAAGATGATCGCCTGGCTTGAAGAGCGCGGCGCCGGCCGCGCGAAGACGCAGTACAAGCTGCGCGACTGGCTCTTCAGCCGCCAGCGCTACTGGGGAGAGCCGTTCCCCGTGATCCACTGGGAAGACGGCACGCAGTCGCTTGTGGACGAAAACGATCTGCCGCTGACGCTGCCGGAACTCGAC
>CACYEO010000181.1 GCA_902773475.1 uncultured bacterium
CTCGACGTCGGCGTCATGATCGGCGTCGGCGGCACGTTCAATTTCATCGCAGGGCGCGTGAAACGGGCGCCCAAGTGGGTGCAGAAGTCGGGTCTCGAATGGATATACCGCATCATGCAGGAGCCGGGCCGTCTTTGGCGCCGCTATGCGTACGGCCTCGTTAAATTTTCGTGGCTGTCGTTCCGTTCTTTGCTTGGAGGCTATAGATATAAATGAAAGACAGGAATGGTTTTGCCCACCTCTCCGCGCTCGGCGCGTGGGCGGTGGCGTTCGGTTGCGCCGTGGGCTGGGATGTCCTTGTCCTGCCGTGGACGGACTTTCTGCCAAAGGCCGGGCCGCTGGGGACGATATCGGGGCTTGCCGCAACCGCGCTCGCAATGGTCGCGATTGCGTGGAATTTCCATTACATGATGGTGAAGTGCCCCGGTCCCGGCGGGGTGTATTCATACGCCAAAAAGGCGTTCGGACACGACCACGGGTATATCTGCGGATGGTTCCTGTGCCTTGCCTACGCGGCGATAGTCTGGGCCGACGCGGAGATGCTGACCTTGGTCGTCCGCTATATGATCGGCGGGAATCCGCTCCATTTCGGATTCAAGTACCGCATCGCCGGGTTTGACGTGTGCCTTGGCGACATGGCCATGGTGTCGGCCGCCATGTGCGCGGTGGCCGCGCTCATCGTCCGGCGCCGCGTTGCGGCTGCCGTGCAGACGGTGATGGCCTTGCTGCTCGCGGCGGGGCTGATCGTCTGCTTCGGCGCGGCGGCGGCTTCGCACGAGGGAGGCGCAGCGTCGATGCGGCCCTTCTTCTCTCCGTCCGGCGAACCGCTGCCCGTCCAGATGCTCGGCGTCTTCATCATCTCGCCGTGGCTTTTTGTGGGAATCGAGTCGATATCCTGCATGTCGGGCGAATTCCGGTTCCCGGTGGAAAAGTCGTTCAGGATAATGGTCGCGGCGATTGTCGCGTCGGTCGCCGCGTATGTCATGGCCTTGTTCATCCCCGTTCTTGCGTCGGGAAGCGCGGGCGCCGGATGGCCGGCCGCCGTCGGCGCGGGCGGGGACGCGAACGTCCGCGCGTTCGATTTGGTCAAAAGCGTTCTTGGCGGGGCCGGTCCGGCCGTCCTCGGGCTTACGCTAATGTGCGCTCTTTTCACGAATCTTCTCGGCAACACTGTCGTTGCGAGCAGGCTCCTCGCGGCGATGGCCGACGACGGGGCGATGCCGCTTTGGCTCGGCAGGGAAAAGGGTGTGCTCTCCGCGAGGAACTCCGGGTTTGCAATCGCAGCGGCGGCCGTCGTCACGTCCGCCATCGGACGCAAGGCCATCGACATCATAGTCGATGTGGCGCTTGTCGGCACCGCTGTCGCATACGCATACACGTCCGCCGCCGCTTTCAAGGTGGCCAGGAAGGAGGGAGACCGCGTCCCGGCGGCGATGGGACTGGCCGGACTTGTCCTGTCCGCCGCGATAGCGGGGCTTTTCCTTGTTCCCGTCGTTTCGGTCTCGATGGGGACGGTTTCGTATCTTGCGCTTGTCATGTGGTGCATAGCGGGGCTTGTCTTCTTCCTCTTCGCGTTCCACAAGGACGCGTCGCACAGATTCGGGCGCTCGTCGATCGTGTGGGTTTCGCTGTTTCTGGCGATAGTGGCGCTTTCCCATATTTGGGCGCGCCAGACCGCCGGCGAGACCGTGCGCAAGGCTTACAGCGGCATCGTGGAAAGCCATGACAGGGTGTTCGGCGGAGGCAGCGCGGAAGGCGGCTGCCGGGCGGACATCGAGAAGTCGTGGCGCGGATGCCTCAACTGCAATCTGACCGGCGTGAGGGAGACCATAATCCGCAACAGCGACGTGCAGAGCCTCCTCACCGTTCTCGCGCTTGCGCTGATGATCGCCGTATACATGGCCATGAGACGGCGCGAGCGGAGGATGGAGCGCGAGAAGGCGGCGGCGAAGAGTTATTTCTTCTCGACAGTCAGCCACGACATAAGGACGCCCCTCAACGCGATCATAGGCTTTTCCGAGATGCTGAAGACGGGGTTCAAGACCGGCGCCGAACGGGATCAGGCGATCGATTCCATAATCGCAAGCGGCAAGACGCTTCTAGGGCTTGTAAACGACGTTCTCGACCTCTCGAAACTCGAATCGGGCAAGATGGACATAGTGCCGGAGCCGACCGACTGCGCCAGGCTTCTTTCCGAAGTGGCGGAGGCGTTCAGGTTTGCGAAGGGCAAGGGTGCGGTCGAGGTGCGCTGCCGCGCGGACGGCATGCCGCTGCTGGCGATCGATCCGCAGCGCATCAGACAGATCGCGTTCAATCTTGTCGGCAACGCGATGAAGTTCACGAAAGAGGGCTTTGTCGAGATTCGCGCATCGTTCGGGAGAACCGGCGAAGAATCCTCCGGCACGCTGCGCATCGAAGTCGAGGACTCGGGATGCGGCATCAGCGAGGAAGACCTCAAGCGCATCGGGTCGGCCTACGTCCAGGTCGGTTCCAAGATGTCGCGCAACGGCGGGACGGGACTGGGGCTTGCCATCTGCAAACAGCTTGCGGCGGCGATGGGCGGCTGGATCGATGTGAAATCCGCGCTCGGGAAAGGTTCGACATTTGCGATTGCGATACCCGGCGTGAAGATTGCGGAAAAACCGGCGGCGTGCGCCGTGGCGGACATCCCCCGCCCCGCCCCGGCCGCCGCCGGACCGGACGCTTCCCTGCGCATTCTCGTCGTGGACGACTCGAAGATGAACGTCATGGTTCTGACGGCGCAGCTCAAGAGTTTCGGGAAGTTTGAAATCTCGTCCGCGGCCAACGGGCAGGAAGCGCTCGATCTGCTCCGTTCGCGCGGAGCCGGCGCGTTCGATCTGGTGCTTTCGGACCTGTGGATGCCGCAGCTTGACGGCGAGGGGCTTGTCAAGGCGATCCGCGCCGATCCCGCGCTTTCGAAACTGCGCGTGGTCGTTGTCACGGCGGACGTGGAGTTCCGGGCGTCGTACGCGGACGCAGGTTTCGACGGAATCCTCCTCAAACCGGTGACTAAAGACAAACTCGCAGAGCTGCTTTCGAAGGAGGCGGAATGAGAATCGCGCATGTGGTGAGGCGTATTTCGTTCGACGACTGGGGCGGAACGGAGCAGGTCGTATGGAACATTGCGAAGGCCCAAAAGGCGGCGGGGCACGAAGTCAGGCTTTTCGCAACGACCGCGCTGTGCGGCAAAAAGAGCGAGACTGCGGACGGGATTGAAATCGTCCGCTTCCGTCCGGTCTATCCGTGGTGGCCGATGCCGAAGAGCCTTGTCGATGAACTTGACCGCAAAGGCGGCAATCCTTTCGTCCCAGGCCTCGGCAAGGCGCTTCGCGAATGGAAGCCGGATGCGATCCACTGCCATGCGATGGCGCGTATCGCCGAGCTTTGCGTAAGGACCGCGGAGAAGACCGGCGCGAAATCCGTCGTCTCCCTGCACGGCGGCGGCGCGAACATCCCCGGCGTGGAGGCCCGCAGCCTGAAAGCTCCGACGCGCGGCCTTCTGCCCTGGGGCAAGGCGATAGACATTCTCCTGCGCAGGACGCGCAGGATTCCGGAGGATTTCGGCGGCATCGTGTGCGTGGGCGAAGACGAATTCGAGAAATACAGGGCCGTGCATCCGCATGTGATGTATCTTCCGAACGGCGTGGACTGCAGTTTGTTCAAAGGACTCAAGATGCTTGACGGCGGGCGCGTCTCGCGTGTCGCGTCTGACGGCCTGCGCCCGCTCCGCCTGCTCTGCGTTGCGAGAATCGACCGGCAGAAGAACCAGATGATGCTTGTGGAAGCGCTCGCGCGGCATCCCGGGATGGAACTTTGTCTTGCGGGGCCTGTCACGCAGCCCGATTACAAAGCCGAACTTGAATCGCGCGCGGCGGCGCTTGGCGTTTCAGGCCGCGTGACATTCACCGGGGCGCTCAAGCCGGGAAGTCCGGAACTTCTGGACGAGTTTGCGAAGGCGGACGTCTTTGCGCTTGCGAGCCGCCACGAGCCGTTCGGAATAGCCGTCCTCGAGGCGTGGGCCGCAGGGCTGCCGGTGGCGGCGAGCGGCGTAGGCGGGCTGGGACGGCTTTGCGCGGCGCATCCGGGCGCCGCCGAGGTGTTCGCTCCGGACGACGCGGCTGCGTTTGACGCGGCGCTGGCGGCGATCGAATCCCGGCTTGCCGCCGACGGCGCGCGCGGGATGAAAGAGGCCGGCGCCGCGGCGGCCGCGGAATACGACTGGGCCGTGCTTGCGGCGCGCCTCGGAAAGTTTGTGGAATCGCTTCCGCCGGGGCGCGCCGGGAAATCAGATTGACGCCAGCGGGACGCACGCATCCGCGGCGGGAAGGCGTTCCTTCACGGCGCGGACGGCCGCGAGCCCTGCGGCTTCGCCCATCTGGTTGCAGTTCACCATTACGCGCAAGGCGCCGTAGGCGTCTCTTTCGCAGTCGATCATGCGCCCGGCGGCGATGATGTTCTGCGATCCTTTCGGGACGAGGGCGCGGTATGGAATTTCGTACCATGTGGCCGTCTTTTCGCCTTTTGGAAGCCACCTGCCCCTAGCGTGTTTCATGGATCCGTCCGGCCTGGCCGTCATGCGGGTCTCGGTGCCGTCCAGATATCTGAATGTGATTCCGGTGCCTTCGTGGATGTCCACCCTGTAGCTTCCGCGCGCGATCGTGTCGTCGAAGCGGCGGCCTCTCAGGACGTCGTCCGCCGTAACGCGGTAGAGCGCGTCGATGTGGCGCGATTCGCGCAGACCCATGCACGGGGCTATCGCCGCTATGGAAATTCCCGGGCCGCCTTTTTTAGGCGGATACATGCGGTTGGCCGCATCGACTATCGCGGCTATCTGCCTGCGGGCTTCGATTTCGCCGCGCGTGAGGTCGTCGGCGTCGGACGGGTCGCAGTTCTTTACGCGCGTCGCCGCGATGAAATCGAGGGACGGACAGCCGACGACTTTGGCCGTCCATCCGAATCCGTGCTCAAGGCCGGCGCCGCCCTTCCCGCAGAGGATGCGGGAAAGATCGAATCTGCCGTAGGCGCGCCGCGCGGCGTCCACGCCCGAAATAAGCGCGCATGTGGTGTGCGCCTGCAGATCGGCGCGTTCCAGCCGCCACGTGCCGAGCCCGGCGCGCCGTATGAAGTCGGCGTCCCCCGTAGCATCGATGAAGAATTTCGCCGCAATCAGCCTGCGCCCGGACTTGTCTTCGATCACGGCATGGGTGGCGCGCCCGGCGCTTGAGAGCCTGGCGTCCGTGACGCGTGCGTGGAGAAACGGCCGTATCGAGCCGTGCTTCGACACCAGATCGTCGAGGGCGAGCGTCAGCGCGCTTACGTTCAGATACGCTCCGACGCTCGGATCGGTGCGTTTTTCGAGCACGGCCTCGCGCCGGGCGAGAAGCCTGTTTTCGATTTCCTCCGTCAGGCCGCCTATGATTTTCTTTTCGCCTTTCGTGTCGTACAGCGAATGCCATACGGGGACGAATCCGGCGGTGGCCGTGCCCCCGAAGAATCCGTTGTTTTCCACAAGGGCGACTTTCATTCCGCGTTCCGCGGCGCGCACGGCCGCGAAAACCCCTGTGCAGCTGCCGCCGAGCACGCAGACGTCGAACTCGCCGGCGGAAGTCTCTTTCCGCGCGCCGCCGGAAGCCGGAACGGCGTCTCCGGCGCGCGCGGAGTTCTGCGCGGCGAAAGCGGCGAAAGCGCCCAGGCCCGCGCCGAAAAACTCTCTTCTTGTAAGCATCGTGCCGTCTCCGTGCGGGCGTTTACAGTTTTTTGGCGACGACGGCGATCGCTATGGACGCGGCGAGAGTGAAAAGCCCCAGCGCGAGCATCTTCCTGGTCTTTGCGCCCGTCCCCTTCCATTCGCCGAGGATCACGCCGAGAAGCGACGAGAAGAGAACGCTCGACCCCATAAGGATCGCGAAGGATATGTAGCCCATCGACCCCATTGCAGGCTCTCCTGTCTTCTGACACACAAACTGGCTCGCCCATATTATTCCAGCGAGCGCCGAGAGTGCCACCGCCGATATTCCGGGCAATTTGACAAATTTGGCATAGTCTCCGAATGTTTTGTTCTTTGCATTCATCGAGAAGCAATAGACAACTTGTACGACAAATCCGCCCAGCAGAACCACGACAAGAACGGGAATGCCCGTCCACAATTCGTCGGCTCCGGCTTCTCTTGCCAGGAGCGACATGCCCCAGAGTTTCTTCAGCCCGGATTCAAGAACCACTTCCTTGCCATTCTCGATTGCAATGCCGCCTCCCCACTGGAGGCCGAAATTGATGCAGCCTGAAAATACTCCGCTGATGAGAGCGACAAGCATGCCCTTCTTGAAATCGAATTCCGCAACGGCTTTTTTCTTTTCCTCTTCTGAAAGTTCGCTCTCTTTGAATTTGCCGGCCATGCCGACGAATACGATCCCGACGAGCGAGACGACCACCGAGACGAGAGTGACGATTGCGGCGGTATCCTTCACGAGGTCGCCGATTTCACCCCGCACAATCGGCGGAATGAGCGTCCCGGTGGCGGAGCAAAGCCCACATCCAATCGCAAGCCCTAGCCCCACGCCAAGGTAGCGGATCATCAGGCCCCATGTCAGCCCGCCGATTCCCCACAATGCGCCAAAACCCGCACAAGCCAAAAGCGTGGCAATTGGCGTATTGGCAATCACATTCGTGAAACCTGGCACCGTCACGAAGCCTAAGGTTATCGGAAAAACCACCAGTCCGAACAAAGCGTAGACAAGCCAATAGCTTTCGTATGCGACGCCTTTGATTTTCCTGAAGGGCAGTGCGAACACCGCGCCGGCGAGTCCGCCCGCCGCGCAAATCAACATTCCGGCAGTTTCGTTCATGTCAAACTCCTTTTTGATTGTTTATGGTCATGTGCCGTCGGAGCGTAATTATACTAAAATCCGCCGTGCTGCGGCAAACCGTCCGTTTTGCCGTTTTTGGGCGCATCTGTGCTTTTCACCCAGGCGGTTTGAGATTGGAAACAACCGGAACAACTGGGAAAAACAACGAGCGTACGCCAAAGGAAAGTTGTTTCAAACAGTTGTTTCCCGCAGTCAAAAAGCCGGACGGTGAATTGCGCAGATGCGCCCCTCAACAAATCAAACACTTCTTCGCCGTTGAACTGCGCGGGGGGATATGGCATAATACCGTACGGTTTTTTGCTAAGGAAAATTTGCGATATGGCAAGCGAAATTTTGAGCGACGCGGCGACTATGGACGGCGTAGCCGATTCTCCGGCAGAACGCACCGGGCTGTCTGAATCTTTGGGCAGTGCTGCTACGGTGGCCGGCGGTTCAGACTCCGCCCTGGGACGCATCGACCAGTACGAACTGCTGTCAGAACTCGGCGGAGGCGGATTTGGAACCGTGTATCTTGCCAAGGATGCGGTCTCGGGCATCAATGTCGCCGTGAAGGGATTGCCGCCGTTTGTGAAGAACAACCGCGAGGAGATGGAAAACATCCGCGCCAACTTCGCGCTTGTCTCGCGCCTCCATCACCCGAACATTGCCGCCGCGCTTGTCTTGCATCCGGCGAAAGATGTCGAATACCGGTCGAGGGACGTCCGCGAAAAGCTGCGCGTCAGCCCCGGAGACACCTTGATGGTGATGGAGTATGCGCCGGGCGTGACGCTTTCGCAGTGGCGCAGGCAGTTCCCTGGCAGGAAAGTCCCTTTCGAGACTGCGTTCGGGATAATCAGGCAGGTCGCCGCCGCGATGGATTACGCGCATGAAAGGAAAATCCTGCACCGCGACATAAAACCCGCCAACGTAATGATAGAGACGAAGCCGGACGGCGGTATCGCGGCGCGCGTTCTCGATTTCGGCCTTGCGGCGGAAATCCGCTCGTCCATGGGACGGTTTTCGCAGGAAATACACGATACGTCGGGGACGCGCCCGTACATGGCGCCGGAACAGTGGCTCGGCGAAAAGCAGTCAGAGGCTACCGACCAGTACGCTCTCGCGGCTATGGCCTGCGAACTCCTTGCCGGCGACGTCCCCTTTGCAGGGGTTTTCGAGACGGGCGATACCGCGCTCATGCGCGATACGGTCGCCAAACGCGCATACAAGGCTCCGGCGGAATTGCCTGCAGGCGTCCGCCATGCGCTTGAAATTGCGCTCGCAAAAAAGCCGGAAGAGCGCTTTGCAAACTGCATGCAATTCGCAGAAGCGCTTCGCGGCGGAGGACGCCGCCGCAGTGCACCCGGCATAGCCAAGTCCGTCGCATTCGTCGCATTTGCCGCCGCGCTCGCCGCAGGCGGATATTTTGGGTGGAGGAAGTACGGGGAAGGGGAAAAGGGACGAGAACCCGGACCGGGGCGCAGTGCGTTGACGAATCAAACGCAACTGGTGATTGCCAATTCTCCGCCGGAGCAACCCCAACCGGCAGTGAACTTCACCGATGTTGAATCTATTGAACCACAAAACGTTGAATCGATTGATAAATCGCAAATTAGAGATGTTCCGCCGGAGCAACCGCAGACAGCCGACACTGCCAGTGCGCCAGCGGCTGAGGAGGATTTGACACGTCTGGATGAATTGAGCAAGGACATTTTCTGGAAGAAACGCTCTGTCGAACAGCGAAAAGGCGAATTGGAAAAGTATCGGAAGGATCCGGACGGGCTTTCCGGCAAAATAGACGAAGCGGACCGGCTTTGCCGGAAGATATCGGAGGCGGCCGCGGCATCGACCGTCTCCGAGACCGAAAAGATATATGCGGGATTGCGTGATGATGCCGATGCGTTTGACAGGACGCTTGCGTGGCTTTCGGACAACAAGGCTTTGCGCGACGAGACGCGCAAACTCGCCGGAGAGCTCGCCGCGCTTGACGGAGACCTCGACAGGTTCAAGGCGAAGGATCTTGCATACAAGCCGTATGCCAAAGGCATGGCGAGCCGTGGAAAGGGGAAATCCGCGTTCAGCCGCGGCGATTTTGCGGATGCCAAGAAAAACTATGTGGAGGCGAAGAAGTCGCTTGTGCAGGCCGTGGCGGAATCGCGAAAAGTCCTTGTCGCAAAATCTCTTGCGGACGCTAAGAAGCATTTGCAGAACAAGCATTGGGAAGATTGCATCGGAAAGTGCGATGAGGTGCTCGGCATTGATCCGTCCAACGCCGAAGCGAAGGAGATGAAAGCGCAGGCTCAGAGCCATGTCGTGCCATCGGCCAACATAGCGATTCTGGTTGAAGGCGAGCCGTTGAGCGGCGTACCGGTGAAGATAGGCGGTCAGACATGGAATGTGCCTGTCGTGTGGACGGACAGGAATATAACAGCCGGTAAAACATACGGAGGCGTGGAAGTTTCGTTCGAGCGCGGCGGGAAACGGTATGTCGGCAATCTTGAAAAGTTTACTGTGGGTTGGAAAGGCCGCAAAGACTTCAATGTCGCCTTGAAGGAATACAAAGGACCCAAGAAAGGCGACAGGAAGACAATCACTCTCCCCGGCGGAGCGACGATGGAACTGATATATGTCGCGCCCGGCTCTTTCACGATGGGAAGCCCTTCTTTCGA
>CACYEO010000182.1 GCA_902773475.1 uncultured bacterium
CGGATATCGGCTGTGGGGCGGGCGAGCAGGTCGGGGCAATCCCCCCTATATCAGTAATGAGGGGGTCAACTGTTTGCAATCGCACCCCCCGCGTCGAAAGCCGGAAAAACGCTATTGCGCTGCGGGGGGCGTTTGGGTATACTTCTCGCTCACATCTTTTCAACCCTTTCGGGAACCGGGTGGTTCGCGGGAGGGCGGAAGCGAAGGCGCGCGGTCCATCCGCCGCGCGTCAAAGCGGATTAACCGTAAGAACAGAAAGGTTCAACAAAATGGATATGCCCGTGTCGGCCCTTACAGGCCTCAGCCTCAAAGACCTCTTCGATGCAGGTCTGCATTTCGGCCACCAGACCAAGCGCTGGAACCCGAAGATGAAACCCTACATCTTCGACAAGCGCAACGGAATCCACGTGATCGACCTCACGCAAACCGTGGAGCTCCTCGACGAAGCCGCGCAGTTCATCCGCGACACGATACTCGAAGGCAAGAAGATTCTCTTCGTGGCCACCAAGAAGCAGGCGCAGGAAATGGTGCGCGCCGCGGCCGAATCCTGCGGACAGAGCTACGTCACCGAGCGCTGGCTCGGCGGCACGCTCACCAACAACCAGACGATCCGCCAGTCCGTGCGCCGCATGCGCCAGATCGAAGCCATCGCCCGCAACAACAACGGCGTCCTCTCGCCCCACAAGCAGGAAGCGTCGATGCTCCGCCGCGAGCTCGCCAAGCTCCAGAAGAACCTGACGGGCGTCGCCGACATGACCGAGCGTCCCGGCGCGCTGGTGATCGTGGACGTCGTGCGCGAAATCAACGCGGTGCGCGAAGCCGCCCGCCTCGGCATTCCGATCGTCGCCATCACCGACACCAACGCCGATCCCGACCCTATCGACTACGTCATACCCGGCAACGACGATTCCGTGCGCGGCGTGGAACTGATCGTGAACGGTCTTGCGAAGGTCGTCAAAGACGCGACCGAGGAATACTCCCGCAAGGCCGCCGACGAACAGCGCCGCCGCGAAGCCGAAAAGTCCGAACGCGAAGCGAAGGAAAAGACCGCGCGCCGCGAAAGGGCCGAAAAGGCCGCCTCCGAAAAGGCCGACAAGGCCGAGGCCAAAGCGAAGGAAAGCCTCCGCTCCGCCCGCACCCGCGGCTCCAAGACGATGGTCTCCGCAGACGTGAAGGCCGTTGCGCGCAAAGCCAAGGAAGCCGCCGAAAAGGCCGCTAAGGACGAAATAGCCGCCGCGCGCTCCGCAGCCACGTCCGTCAACCCCGAAGAAGTGAAGTAACAGCGGCGCCCCGCCGGGGCGCTTAGCAAAAGGAACAGGAAAATGGCAGTCACAATCGCCCAGATCACGGAACTCCGCGCCGCCACCAACGCCGGCATCGGAGCATGCAAAGAAGCTCTCACCGCATCCAACGGCAACATGGAGGAGGCCGTCAAGTACCTCCGCGAAAAAGGTCTCGCGATTCAGGCCAAGCGCGTGGACAAAGAGTCCAAGCAGGGCATAATCGCGGCCGCGGCGGAACCCGGCGGCAAGGCCGCCGCGCTCGCGGAAATCAACTGCGAAACCGACTTCGTGGCCAACACGGACAGCTTCAAGGACTTCGTCAAGAAGGCCGCCGGCGTCGCGCTCGAAGGCAAGGACATCGCCGAAACGCTCAAGGACGAATACCAGATGCTTCTCACCAAGACCGGCGAGAACGTCAAGATCCGCCGCTCCGAAAGATACGTCCTTTCCGGCACTGGCGTTCTGTCGTCCTACATCCACATGGGCGGCAAGATCGGCGTGCTCGTGGAACTTTCCTGCGGCAAGCCCGAAACCGCCTCCGCCAAGGAGTTCGCGGATCTCGCCCACATGCTGTGCCTGCAGATCGCGGCTAACGCGCCGAAGTACATCGATGCCAAGGACATCCCGCAGCCCGAGGTCGATGCGGAGCTCGAAGTCAAGCTCGCCGCGCTCAAGGAGCAGAAGGGCAAGCTTCCCCCGGAGCAGGCGCTCGTCGGCATCAAGAAGGGCATGGCGGCGAAGTTCGCCACCCAGATCTGCCTCTTGAAGCAGCCTTACGTGGCGGATGACAAGCAGAGCGTGGAACAGATCGTCGCCGCCGCGGCGAAGACGCTCGGCGACACCATCTCCGTCGCGCGCTTCACCCGCTTCCAGCTCGGCGCCTGACGCCTGATACGCCAGCAAGCGAAAAAGGAACCGCGGCCCGGACGGGTCGCGGTTCCTTTTTTCGCATCCGCAAATCGCACGGCTCGCGCAAAACAGGCGATCCGTCCGCCGCGCCGCAGCTTCAAGTACGGCGGCGCACCACCATGCGCGTTGAAGGATCGGCGTCTATGCCGTGCACATGCGCGATGGCCGTGCCGTAATTCGTGATCTTCACACCCTGCTCCGCCGCGCGGCGGAGCCTGTTCTGCACTTCGCGGCGCGGCAGCATGCATCCGCCGCAATGCACGACAAGCGCGTACGGCGAAAGATCCTGCGGAAAGGCGCTTCCGGCGCACCAGTCGAAAGAAAGTTTCGCTCCGGAGCGTTTTTCGATCCAGCGCGGAAGTTTGACGGTTCCGATGTCGCCGCACTGTTTTCTGTGCGTGCATCCTTCGCAAATCAAAACTTTATCGCCGTCTTTCAGAGAATCGACCGCCGCCGCGCCGCCGCAGTAAAGCGCGAGGTCTCCCTTCGCGCGCGCGAAAACTATCGAAAACGACGTCAGCGGCACGTCGGGCGGGACGACGGCATCGACGGCGGCGAACGCCTGCGAGTCCGTTATGACGAAGCGGGGTTTCGACGGGGCGAGGCGATCCAGCACGCCCGCGAGTTCCGTTTCGCGGCAAACAAGCGCGGCCGCGCCCGCATCGAGGAGTTCCCGCACGACCTGCTGCTGCGGCAGTATCAGCCTGCCCTTGGGCGCGGCGGAATCGATCGGGCATACGCATACCGCGATATCGCCCGGCGACACGAGATCCGCCACAAGCGGCGGCTGGACGTCCGACGGCGCCATTGCGGAAAGCGTGGCGAGCAGGGTGTCGATCCCCTCGCGCGTAGCGGAGGAAACGCGTACCGCCGCGTCGAACATCCCGTCCGGGGGGAGGGAGGCGGGCGGAGGCTCGCACCGGTCGATCTGGGTGACGGCGAGGACCGTACGCACTCCGCGCGATTTCGCCTGTTCGAGGGCGCTCTTCTCCGTCGCGGAAAGGGGAAACGAATCCGCAGCCACGCACAAAACTGCGATATCGGCCACGGCGAGCGCGGCAAAGGATTTTTCCATGCGCTTTTCGCCAAGCGCGCCTTCGTCATCCAACCCCGCCGTATCGGTAAGGAGCACCGGACCGAGCGGCAGCATCTCCATCGCCTTGGAGACGGGATCTGCCGTCGTGCCCGGGACGGACGAGACGATTGCCACAGGCTGCCCCGCCAGCGCGTTCAGGAGAGACGATTTCCCGGCGTTCCTGCGCCCGAAGAACGTGATGCGGGTTCTCGACGCAGAAGGTGTTTCTGACAGTTCCGCCATCCCGCCGCTCCGCGTCCTCAGCGTCCTGCGGTTTTGAGCTGCGGGAAAAGGACCACGTCGCGGATGGAGTCCGTTCCGGTAAGGAACATCACGAGACGGTCCACTCCGAAGCCAAGCCCGCCGGTGGGCGGCATGCCGCATTCGAGCGCGGAGATGAAGTCCTCGTCTATCTTCTCCGTGTCTTCGCCCGCCTGGTTTTCAAGCGCCCTGCGCTGCTCGAGCGGATCGTTCTGCTCAGTGTAGCCGGGGCACAGTTCCCTGCCGGCCACGACGAACTCGAACACGTCCACAAGCGAGGGGTCGTCCGCGCAGCGTTTCGCCAGCGGCACGAACTCGCACGGTATGCGGGTGACGAACGTAGGCTGGCGCAGGGACTTTTCGATGATCTTGTCGTAGATCTCGTGCGTGAGCATGAGCTCGGTCGAAACTCCGTCGAGTTCGAGATTCGTCTCCGTTTCGCGGGCTTTCGCCTTGGCCTTCTCCATCTGCGTGGCGAAGTCGAGTTCGAACCAGTCGCCGCCCATCAAATCCTTTACGAGATCGCGGTATGCGACGCGGCGGTACGGGGGAGTGAAGTCGATAACCTCTTTCTTCTCCCCGTATTCGATCTTGCGCGAGCCGATCACCGTGTCGCAGAGGTGGGGGAGGAGGCCTTCCATTATCGCCTCCATGGAAGTGCGGTCGCCGTAGGCTTCGTATATTTCGCATACGGTGAATTCCGGGTTGTGGGTGCGGTCGATGCCTTCGTTGCGGAAATCCTTGCCAAGCTCGAACACCTTGTTCATTCCGCCCACGAGAAGCCGTTTCAGATAGAGCTCCGGGGCGATGCGCATCACGCAGTCTTTGTCGAGCGCGTTGTAGTGCGAGAAGAAAGGCTTGGCCGCCGCACCGCCGGCCTGATCCTGCAGAATCGGAGTCTCCACCTCCTCGAACCCCTTGGACCACAGATATTTGCGGGTTTCCATTATGAGCCGCGAGCGGACGTGGAAACGCTCGCGCGTTTCGTCGCTCGTCATCAGGTCCACGTAGCGGCGGCGGTAGCGGTCTTCCTGGTCGGCGAGTCCGTGGAACTTCTCCGGCGGCTGCTCAAGCGCCTTGGCGAGCATCTTCCACTCTTTGACGACAAGGGACTTCTCGCCCTTCTGCGTGGTGAAAAACGTTCCTTCCGCGCCGATTATGTCGCCGAGGTTGAGAA
>CACYEO010000183.1 GCA_902773475.1 uncultured bacterium
CACGCCCGACATGTCCAAGAAGGTGCTCGTGACCGACATCCTCGGCGCGGAAGACCACTGCGGCGACATGGACTTCAAAGTCGGCGGCACGCGCAAGGGCATCACGGGCTTCCAGGTGGACCTGAAACTCCGCGGCCTCACGTGGGATCTCGTGGAAGGCGCCGTCAAGGCTGCGCACGACGCGCGCCTGAAGATCATCGACTACATGGAAAGCGTCATTCCCGCGCCGCGCGCCGAACTCAACAAGTTCGCCCCGCGCATCAAGGAAGTGTCGATTCCCGTGGACAAGATCGGCGCGCTCATCGGCCCCGGCGGCTCCAACATCCACTCGATCGTCGAAACGACCGGCGCGCAGATCGACGTGGACGACGACGGCAAGGTCAGCATATTCGCGACATCGGCCGACTCCATGGCCGCCGCCGAAAAGGCGGTGCTCTCCGTGGCTGCGGAAGCCGAACCCGGAAAGATCTACGAAGGCACCGTCACCGGAATCAAGGAATTCGGCGCTTTCGTGGAAATCCTGCCCGGAATGGACGGACTCTGCCACATTTCGGAGCTCTCCGACAAGCGCGTTCCAAGCGTCGAATCCGTCTGCAAGGTCGGTGACAAGATGCTTGTGAAATGCCTTGACGTGGACGACCGCGGCCGGATCAAACTTTCGCGCCGCGCCGCCATGCACGAGGCCGACGCCGCGGCGAACGCCTGACGAAGGCGTACGCCAGGCGGTTCAATCGGCAGGACGCGCGCCGGCTCCAAAAGCCGGCGCCGCCCTGCGCATACATCAAGCGCCAGACCCGAAACATTCCTTTATCCAAATGGCTAACATCTCCACATCAGCGTCTCGGCAGGGGAATCCCCCTGCGCCGGCGCATGCGCTGCACCCGCTGGCGGCGGAACTCGACCGCACGCTCTCCGCGGACGGATGCGTCGTAGCGTCGCTGCTCGCCGAAACGGGACGGCGCGTATATTTCCCCTACGGCGGCATCCTCGGCCAGGGGACCGAAGCAAAGTCGTGCGAGATAAACGCGACTATCGGCATGGCTTTCGAAGAGGACGGCTCGCCCCTCACGCTTGAATGCTTCGAGAAATCGGTGAACCTGCCGAAGCGGGCTTTCCTGTACTGCGGCTCGTTCGGCTCGCCGGAACTGCGCGCCGCGTGGCGCCAGATGCAGATACGCAAAAACCCCGGTCTCGCAGGCAAGACATTCTCGAACCCCGTTGTGACCAACGCCCTGACGCACGGGCTTAAAATCGCGGCGTCCCTTTTCGTGGAGCCGGGCGACACGCTGATCGTCCCCGAGCAGCGCTGGGACAACTACGATCTCATCTTCCGCGAAATGCACGATGCGCAGATCGCAGCATACCCGATGTTCTCGCCTTCGCGCGGATTCAACGCCGCCGGACTCGCCGCCCGCCTCGCCGAACCGGGCGACAAGAAGATCGTGCTTCTCAACTTCCCGAACAACCCCACCGGCTACACGGCTACGGACGAAGATGCGGCCGCAATCGTAGCGGCGCTGAAGAATGCCGCCGACTCCGGCAAAAAGATAGTGGCCGTGCTCGACGACGCCTACTTCGGCCTCGTATACGAAAAAGGCATACACGGCGAATCGCTCTTCACGGAACTTTGCGACGCTTCGCCCAACATCATAGCCGTGAAACTCGACGGAACCACGAAAGAAGACTACGTGTGGGGAATGCGCGTCGGGTTCGTCACCTTCGGCTGGAAAGGCGCATCCGCCAGCCAGCTGCGCGCGATGGAGGCCAAATCCGCCGGAATCGTGCGGGCAACGATTTCCAACGTCTCGTCGCTGGGGCAGAACATGGCGGTCCGGGCCTACGCCGACCCGGAATTCGAAGCGCAGAAGCGTGAAAAATACGAAACGCTGCGCGCGCGCTACCACGAAATCCGCCGCATACTTTCGGAACACGGCGAATACCTCGGCGCGTTCGAGGCGATGCCGTTCAACTCCGGCTACTTCATGTGCGTAAAGCCCAAAGGCGTGGACGCCGAAGCCGTCCGCCGCCGTCTCGTGGAGAAATACTCCACCGGCGTAATCGCGATATCCGGGCTTATCCGCCTGGCGTTTTCCACGATTCCGCTCGCGAAACTCGAAACGCTTTTCGCAAACGTCTATTCGGCAATCAACGATCTGCGCGCGTAACGCGCCGCAAAGAAAGGACGCGCCAAAATGGCAATCACGAACGAACTGCTCACCAAGGCGGCGAACACCCTGCGCTGCCTCGCCATCGACATGATAGAGACCGCGAACTCCGGCCACCCCGGAGCGCCTCTCGGCATGGCCGACATCGCCGCCGGCTTCTGGCTGCGGCACCACAAATTCGATCCGTCCGCCCCGGCATGGGCGGACCGCGACAGGCTCGTGTTTTCGGGCGGCCACGCGTCAGCCCTCCTGTACGGGCTTCTCCACCTTTCCGGCGCGGGGCTCTCGATAGACGATCTCAAAAAATTCCGCCAGCTCGGCTCGCGCACTCCGGGGCACCCGGAACGGGGGCTCGTCCCGGGGGTGGAAGCGACAACCGGTCCTCTCGGCCAAGGATTCGCCATGGCTGTGGGCATGGCGCTTGCGGAGCGCATGCAGGCGGCCCGCGACAACACGCCCGGACACACGGTCGTCGACCACCGCACGTGGTGCTTCCTCGGCGACGGCGACATGGAGGAGGGCATTTCCCACGAAGCCGCCTCGTTCGCCGGCAACCTCAAGCTCAACAAACTCGTCTGCTTCTACGACGCCAACGGCATAACCATCGAAGGCGACGTGAAACTGGCGATGTCGGACGACACGCGCCGCCGTTTCGAAGCGTACGGATGGAAAGTACTTGAAGCCGACGGCCACGACCACGATGCGGTCAACAAGGCGATACGCGTTGCGCTCCGCTCGGAAGACAAGCCCGTCCTGATAATCTGCCGCACTACAATCGGATTCGGCGCGCCCACGAAGAAAGCCACCGCAGACTGCCACGGCGCTCCGCTCGGAGCGGAAGAAGCCGCCGCGGCCAAGCAGGCCCTCGGCTTCGATCCCGCCGCCTCCTTCGCGGTGCCTGAAGACGTCTACGCCGCGTTTTCCTCCCGCGCGCGCTCCGTGCGCCGCATCCGCACGGCCTGGGAGAAAGACCTGGCCGCATGGGAAAAAGAAAACCCGGAAAAGGCCGGAATCCGCAAAGCGGCGGACGAAGGGCTCCTGCCGGCGAATCTCGAAGAATCCCTCCCGCAGTTCCCGGCGGACAAGCCCGTCGCGACGCGCGCCGCGTCCGGCGCGGTGATGAACGCGATCGCGCCGCTCGTTCCCGCGCTCGCGGGCGGCTCGGCCGACCTCGGCCCGTCCAACAAGACGTACCTCAAGAATTTCGCGGACATAAAGGCCGGCGATTTCTCCGGACGCAACATACGTTTCGGAATCCGCGAGCTTGGAATGGCCGCAATCCTGAACGGCATGGCCGCGCACGGTTCGTTCCGTCCGTACGGCGCGACGTTCTTCGTGTTCTCCGACTACTGCCGCCCGGCGATCCGCCTGTCGGCGATGATGAAGCTGCCCGTGCTGTACGTCTTCTCGCACGATTCGTTCTACGTGGGGGAGGACGGACCTACGCACGAGCCTGTCGAACACCTCGCGTCCTGGCGCATAATGCCGAACGTCCTGGTCCTGCGCCCTGCGGACGCCAACGAAACCGCGGCGGCGTGGATGCTCGCGCTCGAGCGGAAGGACGGGCCTACGATTCTCCTTCTGACGCGGCAGAACATGCCGGTCCTGCCCGCGAACCCCGCAGGCGTCCGCCGCGGCGGATACGTGGTGTACGACGAAACGCCCCTCAACCTCCCGCGCCCGATAGACATCGTGCTTGTCGCAACGGGTTCGGAAGTCTCGCTCGCGGTCGAGGCCGCGAAACGCCTCACCGCGGCCGGCCGCCGCGCGCGGGTCGTCTCCATGCCGTCCACGGAACTCTTCCTTTCGCAGTCGCAGCTCTACCGCGATTCCGTTCTTCCTCCCGAATGCGGACGCCGGCTCTTCATCGAGGCGGGCACGCGTTTCGGCTGGAACAGATTCGCAATCGATCCCGAACGCACCGGATACATAACGCTTGACCGTTTCGGCATGTCCGCGCCATGCAACGTGCTTGCGAAAGAGTTCGGTTTCACGGCGGAAAACGTCGTGTCGCGCGCAAGCGAACTTCTCGCGAAGTGACAAAACGGCGCAAAGCGGGGCATGTCCCGCTGCTGCAAACGCGCGCGCGGCGAAAAGCCGCGCGCGTTTTTATCGCATATAAGGCGCGAAATCCGCGGGGAGCGGCGACTCGAACGCCATTTCGCGTCCGCCCGCCGGATGCGGAAACGCAAGGCTGAAAGCGTGAAGCAGCTGCCTTTGCGGGACGGGGGAGAGCATTTTGTCGCGCGCAGGCTTCCCGTATGTCGCGTCGCCGGCCACAGGACAGCCCAATGATGCCATGTGGACGCGTATCTGGTGCGTGCGGCCGGTGTCGATCAAGCATTCGACAAGCGAAAGCGCGCCGTAGCGTCCGACGGTTTTCCAGTGCGTGACGGCATTCTTTCCGTTGACTCGGACTATCGCCATCTTCTTTCTGTCCGCGGGCGACCTTCCGATCAGATTTTCGACCGTCCCGGACAGCGCCTGCGGACAGCCGTGAACGAGAGTCCTGTATATTTTCCGTATTCCGCCGGGCTTGTGGAAATTGTGCGCAAGCGACGCCATCGCCTGGGCGGTCTTGGCGACCACCATCAGACCTGACGTGTCGCGGTCGAGCCTGTGGACGATTCCGGGACGCGCGACTCCGCCAATCCCGGCGAGCGACGGGCAGTGGTGCAGAATCGCGTTCACGAGGGTTCCGTCCGGATGTCCGGGCGCGGGATGGACTACGAGACCGGCGGGCTTGTCTACCACGATCACGCTTTCGTCTTCATAGACGATGTTCAACGGAATATCCTGTGGAACCGGAACGGCGGGAACCGGGGGAGGGACGTGTACGCAAACGGTGTCGCCATCCTGCAGCTGCGTATTCGCGCGTTTCGCCTGCGTTCCGTTGAGGTAGACGAAACCGGCTTTTATCAAACCTTGGATGCGTGAACGCGAAAAACCGTCCGCAACCGATGCAAGCCAGCTGTCAAGCCGCCCGGAACCGGACCCGGAGACGGAAAACGAAAGGATTTCTCCGTCTTCAATCTCTTCGTCGATGCAGTCTTCGCCGGCTGCGGCGGCGCATTCCGGGTCTGTCACCAGAACCCCCATTTGTCGAAAGGAGTCGAAGAAATCACAGTCCATCCGATTATGAAATTCGTTGCGATGTGCGCCGATATCGCAGAAGCAAGCCCAAGGCGCATGGCGCACAGCCCATAGACGATTCCGGCCGCGGCGCCCGCGAGCCAGCGGTCGTGCTCCACCGAAAACAGAATCACAGTAATCGCGAACGCCGGGAAATCGAACTTGCCCAGCGGTATCGAAGCGAAGTGCCGTCCCTGCAGCCATCGGTAGAGGAACGAACGGAAAAAAACCTCCTCGACTACCGGAATCACCAAAGCGGAGCCGGCAAGTTTCGCGTATGTGAGCGGCGCGCCGCATACGGAAGGCGCGTACGGGGAAGGCTCCCGTACGGTCTCCAGCCCGCAACCCGGCATTCCGGCGAGCCATTTTCTGTAGAACGCGACCGCTTCATCGGGAATGAAGCCGTCCATCTCGGGGACCATCCACAGGAAAGCCACTATGACACCCGCCAGGACGCCCAATGGTATTCCGCCCGGGCGCCGAAGGAATCCGAACGTGCCGTACACCCGGGGGAGGCGCCAAAGAACTGTTGCCGCAACGGCGGTTGCCGCGGTGCGAAGCGCGTACGCCCACGCCGTGCGGGGCAGGAATGTCATCAACCCCGTCCAAACGGCGAACGGGACGATCGCCGCCGCGTTCCGCAGAAGCGCAGACTGCTTTTCGTAGGAATCTTCCGGGGATGCCGGTTTGCTCATGGAAGTCACCAGAGTCCTCTCTGAATGCGTGCGTGCAGTTTAACAAAACCGCCTCTTCCGGCGCAACCGGCGAAATTGCATCGGTGAATCC
>CACYEO010000184.1 GCA_902773475.1 uncultured bacterium
CCTCGCAAGCCCCGCCTGGGGCTTCCACGGGAAAAAAGGGCTTGTGGCAACGGCCTACCCCGCGCCCGAGGCTCCGCAGCAGGAAGGCTCAATATCCTACCATCTGCGCACTGGCAAGCACAACCTGACGGAATACGACTGGAAGTGCTACATGGATTTCGCCGACCGCAACGGATGGCGCAAACTCTGACGTGGGGGGGATGGAGCCGGCGGAGGGATTTGAACCCCCGACCCACTGATTACAAATCAGTAGCTCTACCACTGAGCTACACCGGCGGAGAGGTGCGTATGATACACTAAAATCCGCGCGGACGCAAGCGGCGCCGCGCGTTCCCAACGGGTGAAAGACTGTCTTGCGCACCCAATCGGGCATATTGTATAATACCCACAGTCTGCGGCGGCCGCAAGCCGCCAAACCAAAGAAAGGCATACGATGAAAGAAAAAATGACAAACTTCCGGTGGATGATATGCTCGCTGCTGTTCTTCGCCACGACCGTAAACTACCTTGACAGACAGGTGCTGTCGCTCACGTGGAAAGACTTCATCGCGCCGGAATTCGGATGGACGAACTCCCAGTACGGGCTCATCACCGGCACGTTTTCGCTGATATACGCCTTCTGCAACCTCTTCGCCGGCAAGTTCGTGGACTGGATCGGCACTAAAAAAGGCTACCTGTGGGCGATTTTCGCATGGTCGCTCGCGGCGTGCCTGCACGCGGCCTGCGGGTACGGCGCGTTCCGCATGGCGAGCGCCTTGGCGCTGACCGTGTCTTCCGTGTCGGTATGGCTGTTCATAGGATGCCGCGCGTTCCTCGCTCTCGGCGAAGCGGGCAACTTCCCCGCGGCCGTGAAGGTGACGGCCGAATACTTCCCCAAGAAAGACCGCGCGTTTGCGACTTCGATCTTCAACGCAGGCTCGTCGGTCGGCGCGCTCGCCGCCCCGGCCACGATTCCGCTGATAGCGAAATACTGCGGCTGGGAGATGGCCTTCATCATAATCGGCGCGCTCGGCTTCGCCTGGATGGGATTCTGGGCGTGGCTGTACAAGAAACCCGAATCCAACCCGCGCGTGAACGCCGCCGAACTCGAATACATGCGCCAGGACGAAGCCGCCGAGGCTCCCGCCGGGCGGGAGCAGGCCGCCGGCGCGGAAGAGGGCGGAAAAGTCTCGCTATTCAAGGCGTTCACGCTGCGCCACACGTGGTCGCTCGTCCTGGGGCGCTTCCTCACCGACGGCGTCTGGTGGTTCTTCCTCTTCTGGACGCCCGGCTACTTCTCCGACCAGTTCGGCTACAAGAGTTCGTCCGGCACCGGCATGGCGCTCACGACAACGCTCTACGCCATCGTCACGTTCCTTTCCATATATCTCTGCAAACTTCCGACCTACATGGTGGAAAAACGCGGGATGAACCCGTACGAAGGGCGCATGATCGCAATGTTCGTGTTCGCCTGCTTCCCGCTTCTCACGCTCGCGGCGCAGCCCCTCGGCATGAAATACAGCCCGTGGTGGCCCGCCATCCTGATCGGCATCGCCTGCGCCGGACACCAGGCGTGGAGCGCGAACGTATACACAGTCGTGGGCGACATGTTCCCGCGCCGCCTGATCGCGACGCTCGTGGGCATAGCGCAGTGCGCGGCGGGTCTCGGCAGCTTCCTGATAAACACCATATCCGGAAAACTCTTCGACGCCGCCGCAGGATCGTTCAGGCTCGCGCCTGACGGCGCGACCTTCGCCCTCGCCAAGGACAAGATCGCGACGGCTTTCGCGCAGTCCGCCGGAGTGCAGATCCCCGCCGGCGCGGGCGCGGCAGACATTGCAGACATCGCGGCGAAGGCCGGCAAGGCGCTTCCCGCCCCGGTCGCGGAACTCTCGAAAACGGTCGGCGCTACTCCGGCTGACATGATCGAGGCCGTGAAGAACGCGGGCGGAGAAATCGTTTCGCAGCCTTGGCACGCCCTGGGCTTCGACGGTGCGGCATCCGCCTACATGATGGTGTTCTGCTACTGCGCCATCGCGTACATCCTGGGATGGATCTGCATGAAGACGCTCGTGCCGCGCTACAAGAAAGTGGAGATCTGAAAATGAGTCCGTCGAAAGCGGTCCCCTACAAGACCTACCTTGAAGAGAACGAACTCCCGCGCGCATGGTACAACATGCGCGCGGACATGGAAAAGAAGCCTGCGCCGCTCCTGAATCCCGCGACACTCAAGCCGGTCTCGGCGGAAGATCTCGAAAAAGTCTTCTGCCGCGAACTCGTGAAGCAGGAACTCGACGACACGACGCCCTTCATCCCGATTCCGCAGGGAATACAGGACTTCTACCGGATGTTCCGCCCTTCGCCTCTCGTCCGCGCCTACTTCCTGGAGCGGGCGCTCGGAACACCGGCGAAGATATACTACAAATTCGAAGGCAACAACACTTCAGGCTCGCACAAGCTCAACAGCGCGGTCGCGCAGGCGTACTACGCGAAAGAGCAGGGCCTGAAAGGCGTGACCACCGAAACCGGCGCCGGGCAGTGGGGCACGGCGCTTTCCATGGCCTGCGCGTTCTACGGACTGGAATGCAAGGTTTTCATGGTGAAATGCTCCTACGAGCAGAAGCCTTTCCGCCGCGAAGTGATGCGCACCTACGGCGCGTCCGTCACGCCGTCGCCGTCGATGGAGACCGAAGCCGGCCGCCGCATAAACGCCGCGCATCCCGGAACGACAGGCTCGCTCGGCTGCGCGATTTCGGAAGCCGTGGAGGCCGCCGTCTCCAAAGACGGCTTCCGCTACGTGCTCGGGTCGGTGCTGGCGCAGGTCCTTCTGCACCAGTCCGTAATCGGGCTTGAAGCGAAAAAAGCGTTCGACAAGATAGGCGAAAAGCCCGATGTCATAATCGGCTGCGCCGGCGGCGGCTCGAATCTCGGCGGACTGATCGCGCCATTCATGGGGGAGAAACTGCGCGGCGAAGCGGACTACCGCTTCATCGCCGTCGAACCCGCGAGCTGCCCGTCCTTCACGCGCGGACGCTACGCATACGATTTCTGCGACACGGGCAGGGTCTGCCCGCTCCAGAAAATGTACACCCTGGGCCACGATTTCATTCCGTCGGCGAACCATGCGGGCGGCCTGCGCTACCACGGCATGAGCGCCACGCTGAGCGAACTCTACGCGCAGGGGCTGATGGAGGCCGTATCCGTGGAGCAGACCGCGGTTTTCGAAGCGGCCGAAAAGTTCGCGCGCATCGAAGGCATACTCCCGGCGCCCGAATCGAGCCATGCGATAAAGGCCGCGATCGACGAAGCGCTCCGTTGCAAGGCGGAGGGGAGGGAGAAGACGATCCTCTTCGGCCTCACCGGGACCGGATACTTCGACATGGTCGCCTACGGAAAGTACAACGACCGCGAAATGACGGATTCCATCCCGACCGACGCCGAACTCGAGGCGAGCTTCGCCAAGCTCCCGGCCGCCGGCCGTTAGCGGAAAATCCCCAGTCTGGTGGGTGCGATTCGCGCATGGGAAGAAACGAGAACAGACCGTATACGCCCGGCGAAGAGGTGGCGAACGCCGTGATACACACGGTAGGTTCCCACCTCGGCGCGGCGATGATCGCCCTTCTCGTGTGGGCGGCGGTGAAATCCGGCACGGATCTGCCGTGGAAAATCGTGTCCGGCGTCGTGTTCGGCAGCTGCATGATTCTCCTTTATTCGCTGTCCACCGCCTACCACGCCGTATCGCACCCGCCGGCGAAGCGCGTCCTGAAAACGCTCGACCACATGGCGATATACTTCCTGATAGCCGGGACGTACACGCCGTTCGCCCTTGTCACGCTGCGCCCGGGCCATCCCGCGCTCGCGTGGACGCTTTTCGGGATAGAATGGGGCGCCACGGCGGCGGGCGCGGTATTGAAAATCTTCACGGCGGGCCGCTACCGCCTCGTTTCCACGCTGGCTTACATAGTGATGGGGTGGATGGCGGTGATCGCGATAGTGCCGCTCGTGCGCGAACTCGGCGGACTCGGAACCATGTGGCTCGCCACCGGCGGCGGGCTTTACACGCTCGGCACGGTGTTCTACCTGTGGAAACGCCTGCCGTATCACCATCCAATATGGCATCTTTTCGTGCTCGCCGGTTCTATATGCCACTTTTTCGCCATTCTGTGGCACGTGATGGAGTAACGGATATGAAGAATTTTCTATGTCTGAAATGGGGCCGGCACTACGGCGCGGATTTCGTAAACAGGCTCTACGCAGGCGTCAAACGCCACACGACCGGCTCTTTCCGGTTCGTCTGCGTCACAGACGATCCTTCAGGGCTGGCGCCCGGCGTCGAAGCCGCGGAGTTCCCGCCGCCCCCGGAGGGATGGACGCGGGAGTGGCCGCACATATTCGTGAAACTGATGGTGTTCCGCGACGGCTTCGCCGGGCTTGAAGGCCCCACGCTCTTCCTCGACATCGACCAGATAATATGCGGCGGCATGGACTGCTTCTTCGACTACAAACCCGGCGCGTTCTGCATGATCCGGAACTGGATAGAGTGGCGCAAACGCATTTTCCGCCCGGCCCCGAAGATCGGCAACTCTTCGTGCTTCCGCTTCGAAGCCGGCAAAAGCGGCCGCATCTGGCGCAAATTCCTCGACGAGCGCGAACGCGCGCTGGACCGCAGGTTCTTCAGAACCGAGCAGGCGTTCATGACATACGCCGCCGGCGACGTGGAATGGTGGCCGGAAAAGTGGGTGTGCTCTTTCAAACGCTCCTGCATGAGGCCGTTCCCGCTGAACCTCTTCCTTCCGCCCAAACCGGCGCCAGAGGCGCACATCCTGTGCTTCCACGGAAAGCCCGAACCCGGAGAGGCCGCCGCCGGATACAAGGGCAGGCATCTCAACACGCACTGCCTGCCCGCGCCGTGGATAACGGATCTGTGGGAGAACGGCTGATGCTCTCCGCCGGAATCCTCTCCTGGAAAGCGCACGGGACGCTGCGCGCGACGCTCGCCACCTGCGCGCCTCTGCGCGAGGCCGCCGGCGACTGCGTGGTGTTCTTCAACGAAATCACGGACGCCGACAGGGAACTTGCCGCTCAGTTCGGATTCCGCGCCGAAGGCTCGACGGAGAACCTTGGGATACTGGGCGGGACGCGCGGGCTGGTGTCGTGCATGCGCGGCGATGAAATCATCCTGCTCCAGAACGACAACCCGGTGAACGTTCCGCCGGACGTGTTCGCGGCGCGCATCGCGGAGGCGCGCGCGCTGCTGGCATCAGGCGGCGCGGACATGATCCGTCTGCGCGACCGATTCGACAAGAGCTTCTCCGACGCGCCGAAATACCTGCGCTACTGGCCGGGGGAGGGGGAACGAGACACGCTGGCGCTGAAACTGCGCAGACTGATGCGTCCGTTCAAGGCGCGCCGCATGGCGGGCCGCGCCCATGCCGCGCTGCGCAATCCCGAAACCGCACACCCGGACATTTTCGAACGCTCGGGCGGCATCGTTGTGGCGGATTCGCGGTTCATCGACTACTCCGACCAGCCTTTCCTCGCCAGGCGATCTCTCGCCGCGGAACTTCTCGACTGGGCCGAATCGCACAAAGAAGGCAAACGCACCCTGAACGGCCTGCCCGTGCCGGAGATAATAATCAACGGAACAGGGTGGCGCGGGCGCGGCCTGAAAATCGGCGTGTCGGACGGCGTTTTCGCACACAGGCGGCTCGACGATTCGTTCAGGCCGGACAACGCCGCGTACAACGCATCGATAGCGGCGGGCGCCTGACGCCGGCCCCGCCGCCGCGCAATGTCTATCACTCGTCCGCGATTATCGCGGGACGTAGGAACGGAACGGCCGGATCCGCCGGGAACGTCAAAACCGCCTCGCCGGACGGATCGAACTTCTCGAAATCGATCTTGACGCCTTCCGACACCATTTCATATTCCCCGGCCGGAGACGAAGAGCCGAAGAGCGCGAGCCTGCCGTTTATCCGCACGGGATTGCCTTCGTCGTCCTCTATCGCGCCGTAGCGCACGAGTTTCACACGCACGGAAATTCCGCCGGCTCCGATCTTCATGTCCGTAACGCCGAATTCATAGCGGGCGGATTCGGAAGTCATGTCGAGATTCAGCAGATACGCGGCTTCCACTTCTCCGCGCGTCTTGTTCTTAATGACCTGCGCCACGGAAGACTTCGCACCGAAACCGTTCAGCCACTCCGCCTCCGCGGCCGTCAGCGCGGACTGCCCGTCCGAAAACACCGCGGTTTCGCCTGCGGCGTAGACATCGGGCAGTCCTGGCGAATCGTCGCTCCCGGTCATGGCGCGCACATATCCGCTCCCGCTGAAGTCTATGCGGCTC
>CACYEO010000185.1 GCA_902773475.1 uncultured bacterium
CTGCTCGGGTGGTGAAATGGCAGACACGCATGCTTGAGGTGCATGTGGAGAGATCCTTGCGGGTTCGAGTCCCGCCCCGAGCACCATTTACGGCGGCCTGTTTTCTCGGGGCGTAGCGCAGTCTGGTAGCGCGTTTGCTTGGGGTGCAAAAGGTCACGAGTTCAAATCTCGTCGCTCCGACCATTCTCGATTTCAAAACGTATCGGCGCTTCCGTACCCAGATTGATTGCGCCGCCGCCGTGCGTTGCGCCTTTCCCCGGGACTGCCGCCTCGGGGAAAGGACGGGATTGCGGGTGCGGCGATGTTTACTTGAGCGGCGCGGACCAGTCGGGCGAAGTCCAGTTGCCGGCCTTCCTGAACAGCGGAGTGGGCGGATCTTCTTCTTCCGAGTCGATTATCCAAAGGATGCCGTCGCGCGCGGCGACGATATGGCGGCAGTCCGGCGCCCACGAGGGATGCTCCCACGTGCCGCCGTCCGTGACGAGTTTGGAGGAAGAATCGCCGGACGATGCGTCCATCACGGCGATGTGCCAGCCGTCGCTGCGCTGCGTGGCGTATGCGATCCTGCCTTTGCGGTTCCACGAAGGGTTCACGTTCTGCTGCCCGCGGGTGGTGAGGCGGCGGGGTTTGTCGGCCGATTTCGCGCCGGCGGGCAGGACGTATATCTGCGGGCGGCGCGTGGTGTCCGACACGAATGCGATTTTCGAGCCGTCGGGGCTCCAGCACGGCGAGGCTTCGGACGCGGATCCGGTGCGCGTGAGGCGGGAGATTCTGGCGGAGCCGAGGTGGTATATGTAGAGTTCGGGGTTGCCCTGGAACGAGAGGATTATCGCGCAGGAGCGGCCGTCCGGAGACACGGCCGCTCCGGTGGCGAGACCCTTGAACGGCGCGAGGAGGGTGCGTTTGCTCTGCGCGGTGTCGAGGATGTACACGAGCGGGTTTCTGCGCAGGAAGCCGGTGTAGAAGATGCGGCGTGCGTCGGGGTGCCAGCGCGGGCCGACGGCGGCGCGCCTGTCGCCCGTGAGTTTCATGAGATCCTTGCCGTCGGGGAAGCAGGTGTAGACTTCGGCGTCGTTCGATCCGTTCTTTTTGACGAGCACGATGCGGGAGTGCGCGAAGCCGTCCACGCCGGCGAACTTCTTCACGATGCTGTTGGCTAAAGAGCGGGCCTGGCTGCGCTGTTCTTCCGGCGTGCCGGGCCGGACGTTCGCGGCGAAGGCCTGCCCGTGCCCGGATACGGCGATTCTGCCGCCGGACGAAGTTATCTTTATCGCGCCGTTGCGCGTGAATTTGAAGCAGCCCGAGATTTCGAGATTGCGGCGCAGAGAGTATACGAAATCTTTGCCTATCGCTCCGCCGGGGGCGATGGAGAACGCGATGGAATCCTTGTTCGCGCCTTCTTTGGAGATGCGGATGATGTTGCCGTCCGGCGCGGCGAAGGCGGATGGCGCGGCGGCGGGGGCGGCGGCGAGCGCGGCGGCGAGCGTCAGCGCGAGTGTTTTCGACGGTTTCATTTTATTTCATTCCTTTCGGGGTTGCGGAGGTTTTGCGATGTGGCGCATGCAGGCCCCGTCCGTCCGGGGCGGCGGGACGATACGCGTTTGAGAAAAGAGATTTCGCGCAGCAGGAACGGCAGCGTGGCGGCGAACGCGAGAACGTCGCCGCACGGATGCGCGGCCCAGATCGCGGCGACGGGATGCGCGGGAAACGCATACGGAAGAAGCCAGGTGCACGGTATCAGGCACACGCCCTGCCGCAGGAAGGAAAGCCCCGTGGCGTAAAGGGGCCGCCCCACCGACTGGAAATAGGTGGTGGCGCACACGTTCAGGAAGATGCACCAGATGAAGCAGTTCGCGATGCGCAAGACGCGCGCCGCTTCGCCGATCAGCCCGGCGGAGCCGGATTCCGCGAAGCACCACGCGAGCGGGCGCGCCGCGGCCATCGTGAAAAGACACACGAGAACGCACATTGCGGCGGTAGTCCACAGCCCCAGTTTCAGCGCGCCGAGGACGCGGTCGAAGCGCCTTGCGCCCCAGCCGTAGCCGATAATCGGCGACAAACCCTGCTGAAGCCCCAGCACCGGCATCAGCGTAACCATCGTGACGGTTGTGAAAATCCCGGCTACGGCGGTCTGGCGCGTCGTTTCCGCCTCTCCGCCGGCCCATGCGCCGAGAGATGCGTTCACGGATATCATCGCCAGCGAGCCGACGGCCTGCTGCAGAAACGGCGAGAATCCTATGGAAAGGGCGCGCGCGGCGAGCGCGGGACGGATGCGGATGTTCGCGGCGCGGAGTTTCACGGACGATCTGCCGGAAACGTAGTAGCGGAGCGCGACTGCGCACGAGGCGGCCATCGCGACGTTCGTGGCCCACGCCGCGCCTGCCAGCCCGGCGTTTTCCGGGCCGAAGAATCCGCGGAGCGCTTCGATGCGCTGGAACGCCCAGATGAAAAGCGGGTCGAGCGCGAAATTGACGCCGAACCCCACCGCCATGCACGTCATGGATTCGCGCGGCGCGCCCTCGGCGCGCATGCATGCGGACAGTCCGAAGGCGAGATGCGAAAACAGAAGCGAGAAGACCACGGTGCGCATGTAGCACGCGCCGGCGTCGATCGCCAGCGGCGAGACCCTTGCGCCGCCGGTCGCGGCGAGGATGTCGCGTATCCAGAAAAACAGAGGCGGGGCGAAGCAGAAAAGGGCGAGCTTGAGCGCGACGCACTGCCCGAGGATCCGTTCCGCGTCGCCGGTTTTCTTTTCGCCGAGCTTTATGGAAAGAAGCGAGGACGACCCTACGCCGATCATCACGCCGAACGCCGCGACAGTCATGAGCAGCGGGAAGACCAGCGCCATTCCGGCGAGCAGATCCTGGCATATCCAGGGGGAGTCGATGGAGCCGAATTTGCCGATGAACACGCGGTCCACGACCGTGTAGAGCGCGTTCAGCGTCATCGAAAGAAGCGCAGGCCAGGAAAAGCGCAGCAGCAGCGGGCCGAGCCTGCCTGACGAGAGTTGTTCGAGGCGCGCGTCCGCCATCGCAGCCCGTCCGCCGTCAGAACGCTATGGAAAGCGAAGGCAGCGCTTCGCGGATGCGGTGGCGCTCCTCTTTCGTCATCGGGCATCCGGCGATCGAAAGCGATGCAAGCTTCTTGAATCCCGAAAGATCTTCGGGAAGTTTCTCCACGCCAGTGCCGGACAGCGAAAGATTCTTCAAGGCCGGGAGATCTGCGACCCACTGCGGGCATTCCTTGATCTTCCCGTTGCCGTCGAGCGCGATGTCCTCGAGCTTTTCCATGCCTTGAAGCTCCGCGGGCACGGCTTCAAGACGGCATTTGCGGGCGTAGATGCGCTGGAGACCGCGAAGTTTCGCGAGGGATGCGGGGAATTTTTCAATCGCGGTGCCGTTCACGCGCAGCCATTTGATCGCGGATGCGTCGCCGAGCGAGTCCGGCAGGGCGGAGATTCCAGAGCGGTCGAGATTGACATACGTCAGTTTTGGATTTTTCGCGAAAAGCTCCGCGGGGATCGACTTGAGCGACTTGCAGTCCGCCAGATACAGATGTTCGAGCGCGGGGAGCGAACCGTCGAGAAGCGCCGGCGGGAGGGCCTGCACTGCGGTTTCGGAAATGTCGAGTTCGCGCAGCGCGGGGAGCCCGGCGAAAAAGGCGCCGTCCATGTCCGCAGGCTCCACGCGCCCGCGCAGGAGCAGTCTTTCAAGCGTTGCGCGGTCGCATTTCGCGAATTCCTCCTTGGAGCGCGCGGCAGGCGCTTCGCGCGGGGCTTCTTTGCGGTCGAAACACCCGCAGATCGAGACGATGGACAGCGCCGCGGCGGCGGCGCGGAAAATGAAGTCTGTTTTCATGGCGCGGAGTCTATCAAAATCCTGTATAATACGCACCATGAAGTTCGACCTCCATATACATTCGTGTCTTTCACCGTGCGCTTCGCTTGAAATGTCGCCTGCGGAAATCGTGTCGCGCGCGGCGCAAGCGGGCATGGACGGCATTGCGCTGACCGACCACAACAGCGCGCGGAACTGTCCGGCCGTCGCCGAGTGCGCCCGCCGCGCGGGGATCGGATGCCTGTTCGGGCTTGAAGTGTGCACGGCGGAGGAAATCCACACGCTTGCGCTGTTCGACACGCTTGAACAGTCCGCCGCCATGACGGAATGGGTCTACGCCGCGATGGTGAAGCGCGTGAACGACCCCGACGCGTTCGGCGACCAGCCTGTCGTGACATGGGACGAAGAGGTCGTGGAGCTCGAGTGGCGGATTCTCGGCTCCGCCGCGCGCAAGACGCTGCAGGAGACCGGGGCAAGGTGCCATGAACTGGGCGGGCTTTTCATAGCCGCGCACATAGACCGCCCGGCGTTCAGCGTGTTTTCGCAGCTTGGCGCGATACCGCCGGACGCGGGGTTCGACGCGGTGGAGATATCGCGCACGGGCGCGGAAGGCGTGTGGCGGGCGAAGGCGGCTGGATTCGCCGCCACGCGGTCGAGCGACGCGCACAATCCCGGCGACGTGGCGCTTGTATGGACGGAGGCGCCGGACGTTCCGTTCACGGTCGCGGGGCTGAAATCCGCGTTCGCCGCAGGCTCGACGCGCCTGTCTCCGCCGCTTGTTTTCTAGGCGCCGGCGGGCGGTTGGCGGATTTTTCCATTTCGGCCTTGCTTTCGCTCGCGGCATTGTGTATACTTCACGAGTTTTCTTGCCCTTCGAGTCCCCTGAAAAGGAGGCCGCGAGGGGCGGGGAAGCCGTTTTCAAGAGCGCGGCTCAAGCGCCAAGATAGCTCAGTAGGTAGAGCACTTCCTTGGTAAGGAAGAGGTCGACGGTTCGATTCCGTTTCTTGGCTCCAAAGCCGTGCTTCCGGACAAAACAACCCACAGGAGCAGCCAAAATGGCCAGAGAACAATTCGTCCGCGGCGACAAGCCGCACGTGAACGTCGGCACCATCGGCCACGTCGACCACGGCAAGACAACCCTTACGGCCGCCATTACGCACGTCCAGTCCCTCAAGGGCCTCTGCGACGAAGTCAAGTACGACCAGGTCGCCAAGGCTTCGGAATCCGCCGGACGCCGCGACGCCACCAAGATTCTCACGATCGCGTCTTCGCACGTCGAGTATTCCACCGACAAGCGCCACTACGCGCACGTCGACTGCCCGGGACATGCCGACTACGTAAAGAACATGATTACCGGCGCGGCGCAGATGGACGGCGCCATCCTCGTGGTTTCCGCCGTTGACGGCCCGATGCCGCAGACGCGCGAACACGTGCTTCTCGCCCGCCAGGTCGGCGTGCCGAAGATCGTGGTGTTCCTGAACAAGTGCGATCTCGTGGAAGACAAGGAACTCCTCGACCTCGTGGAGATGGAAATCCGCGAACTCCTTTCCAAGTACGATTACGACGGCGACAACGCCCCCGTCGTGCGCGGCGCGGCGTATCCCGCGACGCAGGCCGCTTCCGCCGACGACGAAGCGTGCAAGTGCATCACCGAGCTTATGGACGCTCTCGACAGCTACATCCCCGAGCCCGTCCGCGAGCTTGACAAGCCCTTCCTGATGCCTATCGAAGACATCTTCTCGATCGAAGGCCGCGGCACCGTGGTGACCGGCCGTGTCGAGCGCGGCATCGTCAAGGTCGGCGACGAAGTCGAACTCGTGGGCATCCGTCCCACGGCGAAGACGGCCGTCACCGGCGTCGAAATGTTCCGCAAGACCCTCGACCAGGGCCAGGCGGGCGACAACGTGGGCTGCCTGCTTCGCGGCACGAAGAAGGAAGACGTGGAGCGCGGCCAGGTGCTGGCGAAGCCCGGCTCCATCACGCCGCACACGGAATTCAACGGCCAGGTCTACGTCCTGACGAAGGAAGAAGGCGGCCGCCACACGGCGTTCTTCAAGGGCTACCGTCCGCAGTTCTACATCCGCACGACCGACGTGACGGGCGACATCGAGCTGCCCGAAGGCGTTGAAATGGTCATGCCCGGCGACAACGTCAACATCGACGTCAAGCTGATCGCGCCCGTGGCGCTGGAAGAGAAGATGCGCTTCGCAATCCGCGAAGGCGGCCGCACGGTCGGCGCCGGCACGGTTTCGAAGATCATCAAGTGATCCGGCGGTCCGGATTCCTGTGAGTCCGGAGTTCCGCGCGCGCCGTCCCGGATCGGGCGGCGCGCGCCGGAAGCCGGTTTCTGGAAGAAAGCGAAGGTGTTGCGATGCCACGCGAACTGGCGATACTGGCCTGCACGGAGTGCAAGCGCAGGAACTACACTACAACGCGCAACAAGCGCACTATGACGGAGCGTGTCGAAAAGGTGAAATACTGCCCCTTCGACAAGAAGCACACCGTCCACAAAGAAGTCAAGTAACAGACATTTTAGGGCAGTAGCACAACGGTCAGTGCGGCGGTCTCCAAAACCGTTGATGGGGGTTCGATTCCCTCCTGCCCTGCCATCGGCTCGGGACGACAGATGAAGAACTTTTTCTCCAAGTTGGGAGCGTATCTCTCCGCGGTGGGCGAAGAGGCCAAGAAGGTATCGTGGCCGGACCGCCGCGAACTGCTCGATTCTTCGGTCGTGGTGATTGTGTTCATCGTCATACTGTCGGTGACGACGCTCGTGTACGACACGGGCATACGCAAGTTCATCGACGTGACGGTTCCGTCCTCCTCCGGCCAGGCCCAGCAGCAGGTCCAGCAATGAAAAAAGAGTGGTTCGTGCTCCACACGCTGACCGGGCAGGAAGGCAAGGTGGAGAAATCCATCAACGTGCGCAAGCGGCAGGAGTCGATGGAAGACTATGTCGGGCGCTGCGTGCTGCCGATGCAGGAGGTCGTGGTAAAGAAAGAGGGCCAGAAGCCGCGCAAGGTGCAGAGGAAGAAATTCCCGAGCTACGTGGCGGTGGAGCTGGCGCTGTACCGCGAGGCGGAAGGCGAGGGGGGCGCGAGGCGCGAGATAGTGCCCCGCACGTGGCAGTTCATACGCGCCACGCCGGGCCTGCTGGGCTTTCTGGGCGGGGACCGCCCGGTGCCGCTGCGGCAGGACGAAGTCGACAGCATGCTTGGCGAGAGTTCCGGGCAGACGAAGCCGGAGCGCCCGAAGGTCGACGTGAATTTCGAAGTCAACAACATGGTGAAGATCAACGACGGTCCGTTCATGGGCTTGACGGGCGTCGTGGCAATGGTGGATCCCGGCCGGGACAAGCTCAAGGTTGAAGTTTCGATCTTCAACCGCAAAGTCCAGGTCGACGTCGAATACTGGCAGGTGGAGCTGGTCCGTCCCGGCGAAGAGCCGGCGGCCGCGCCGTCCGAGTCCAGGTAGCGGCGCGGATGCGCTTCCGTCTGCACCGGCAGGGATACCGGGAGGGAGCGCGGAAAGAGGCGAAAATGGCCAAGAAGGTAAAAGGAGTCATCAAGCTCCAGATTCCGGCCGGCGCGGCGAATCCCGCACCTCCGGTCGGTCCCGCCCTCGGTACCCAGGGCGTGAACATAATGGCGTTCTGCAAAGAGTTCAACGCCAAGACGGCGAAGCAGGCGGGTCTTGTGATCCCCGTGATCATCACGGTGTACCAGGACAGGAGCTTCTCGCTGGAATTCAAGTCCCCGCCCGCGGCGACCCTGCTGAAGAAGGAAGCGGGCCTCGCGAAAGGCTCGGCGGTCCCCAACAAGAACAAAGTGGGCAAGGTCACGAAAGAGCAGCTCCGCAAGATCGTGGAGATCAAGAAGGCCGACCTGAACACTTCGGACGTCGAAGCCGCCATGCGCATGATCGCCGGAACCGCGCGCAACATGGGCATAGAAGTGGTGGACTGAAAGGAGCAGCGTCATGGCCAAGCACGGCAAGAAACACCTCAACAATCTCAAGGCGGCCCCCAAGTCCCCCGTCTCCGTGGAAGAGGCGGTGAAGTTCGTGAAAGAGCACGCCGGCGCCAAGTTCGACGAGACCGTGGACGTGTACATGCGCCTCGGTTCGTCCCTCGCCAAGGGCGACACGCCGGTGCGCGGCGTGGTCCGCCTTCCGCACGGGTCGGGCAAGAAAGTGCGCGTCATAGTGTTCGCGGCCGGAACGGCGGCGGACCAGGCGCGCGACGCCGGGGCCGACGAAGTCGGGCTCGACGATCTGATCGCGAAGGTCAAGGGCGGCTGGACGGACTTCGACGTCGCCATCGCCACGACGGACGCGATGAAGTCGGTCCGTTCCGTGGCCCGCGTCCTCGGCCCCCGCGGCCTGATGCCGAACCCGAAGACCGGCACCGTGACGGACGATCCCGCGACGGCGGTGAAGGAGTCCAAGGCGGGCAAGGTCGATTTCCGCATGGACAAGACCGGCAACGTGTGCGTCGTGGCGGGCAAGCGCTCGTTCGAGGCCGCGAAGCTCGTCGAGAACATCAACGCCGTGGTGGCGGCCGTGAAGTCGGCCCGTCCCGCGACGGTGAAGGGCACGTTCATCAAGTCGCTCACGGTGGCGACCACCATGGGCGCGCCGGTTCCCGTGATACCGGCGGCCGAGACGGCGCTGTAAGGGAGGCATGCCATGAGCGAAAAGAAGATCCGCATAGAGAAGAAGTCGATCCTCGACGAGGCGATCGGCCGCGTGGAAGGCTCCGCCTACTGCTTCATGATCAACTACGACGGCCTTACGGTCGACGTGATGACGAAGCTGCGCCGCGAGCTCGACGGGCAGGCCTCGAAGATGACGGTGCTCAAGAACACGTTCCTCGGCAAGGTCGCGCAGCAGCTCGGCTGGCCGGAGGACGCCGGCAAGTGGTTCGTCGGCCCCACGGCCATCGTGACCGGCTCCGGCGACGTGTCGGAAGTGGCCAAGATTCTCGTGAAGTTCGCGAAGGACAACGAGAAGATGCACGTCAAGGGCGCAGACTTCGAGAAGCAGCTCCTCGGCCCGCAGGAGGTCGAAGCGCTCTCCAAGCTGCCGTCGAAGGACACGATGCGCGCCATGCTGCTGTCCACGCTCAACGCGCCCGCCACGAAACTCGTGCGCGTGTTCAACGCTTCGCTGCTCCAGCTCCTCTACGCCCTCAAGGCGTACGAAGAGAAGGGCGGCGGGAACAAGTCGTAAAAGCCCGGCGCGCGGGCGGCGGCGGGTGCCGCAGGCCGTTGCGCGCCAGGCGTCTCCGGGCGGGCTTGTCCCGCCGGGTTGAAAAAGGAAAAGGCAAAAGAAATGACACAGGAAGAAGTCATCGAGTATCTGAGCGGCCTGTCCGTTCTCGACATCTCCAAGCTCGTCAAGGCGCTGGAGGAGAAGTGGGGCGTCACCGCCGCCGCTCCCGTGGCCGTCGCGGCCGGTCCCGCGGCCGCAGCAGCCCCCGCGGCCGAAGAGAAGACCGAATTCACGGTCGAGCTCACCGAAGCCGGCGGCAACAAGATCGCCGTCATCAAGGAAGTGCGCGCCATCACGGGCCTCGGCCTCAAGGATGCGAAGGACCTCGTCGAGGCCGCTCCGAAGCCGGTCAAGGAAGGCGTCGCCAAGGACGAAGCCGAGAAGATCAAGGCCCAGCTCGAAAAGGCCGGCGCCAAGGTCACGCTCAAGTAGCGTATCCGCGCCGCAGGGCGCCGGGCGCGGCCGCATCCAGGCCGCGCGCGGCGTCCGCGTTTTTCAGCAGGGCTTCCGCGGAACAGTTAACAAAGTGGCCGCTTACCACACTTCATCCGCCTGAAGCCCGACGCCGGGACGCCCCCGGCGCGCGCGGTCCGCACGCGGGACGCGCCATCCGAACTATTTTTCTCCCTACGGGAAGGTAAGCCATGAAAGCAGAACGCAAGGTTTTCGGCAGGCTCCAGAATACGGTCGAGCCGCCGGACCTGATCGAGATCCAGACGAAGTCCTACCGCGATTTCCTGCAGTTGGACGTGCCGCCGGCGAAGCGCGAAGAGCGCGGCCTGCAGGCGATTTTCAAAGAGATTTTCCCGGTCGACAGCTTCGACGGCCGCTACAAGCTGGACTTCGTGAAGTACGAGTTCCGCCAGCCCGAGGCCGGATGCCTGGCCTGCATGGCCGACGGCAAGACGTTCGCGATGCCGCTGCACGCCACGTTCCGCCTGAAGGACGGCACCGACGTGTGCGAAGAGGACGTGTTCCTGGGCGACGTGCCGATGATGACCGACGACGGCGCGTTCGTGATCAACGGCGCCGAGCGCGTGATCGTGTCCCAGCTGCACCGCTCCCCCGGCATCTCCACCGAGCGCGTCGACCACGCGAACGGGCAGCACCTGCTTTCGGTCAGGATCATCCCCGACCGCGGCAACTGGATCGAAATCACGTTCGACACCAACGAAGTGCTGTGGTGCTTCATGGACCAGCGCCGGCGCCGCCGCAAATTCTACGCCACCACGCTCCTGCGCGCGCTCGGCTACGGCACCGACGAGGCGATACTCAAGCTTTTCTACAATTTCAAGACGATCGAGCTTTCGTCGCGCCGCCGCCTGCGCGAGCAGGATCTGCGCTTCTGCGTGATGAAGGACGACCTTCTCGACAGCGATTCCAAGACCGTCATCGCCCGCCGCTACGATCCGGTGACGCCGGCCATGCTCGACCAGATCGCCGACTCCGGCACGCCTTCCGTGGAAGTGGTGGACGTGTCGCCCGACGAGGGCGTGCTGATAAAGACGCTCCGCGAAGACATGAAGGCCGGCATCCGCAACGAAGAGGACGCGCTCAAGGAGATCTACAAGCGCATGCGCCCGGGCGACCCCGCCACGGCCGCCAACGCCCGCCAGTTCCTGCGCCGGATATTCTTCGATCCGCACCACTACGACCTGGGGCGCGTGGGCCGGCACAAGATCAACCAGAAGCTCGGCCTCGAAGGGCAGATCCCCGAAGATTTCCGCACGCTGCACGAAAGCGGCACGGACGTGATAGAGTCCCTGCGACTCCTTCTCCGCATCCACACCGGCAAGGAAGACGTCGACGACATCGACCACCTCGGCAACCGCCGCGTGCGCACCACGGGCGAACTGCTTGAAAACCAGTGCCGCGTGGGCCTGGCCCGCACCGAACGCCTCATCCGCGAGCGCATGACCGTGCACGACCCGTCGAACGGCGCGCAGCTCACCCCCTCGCGCCTGATCAACTCCAAGACGTTCTCGGCGGTGATAAACGACTTCTTCAGCCGTTCGCAGCTGTCGCAGTTCATGGACCAGACGAACCCGCTGTCGGGCCTGGCCCACAAGCGCCGCCTTTCGGCCCTCGGCCCGGGCGGCCTGAGCCGCGAGCGCGCCGGCTTCGAAGTGCGCGACGTCCACCCGTCCCACTACGGCCGCATCTGCCCGATCGAGACGCCCGAAGGCCCGAACATCGGCCTGATCTCGTCGCTGGGCATCTACGCGCGCATAAACAAGTACGGCTTCATCGAGACGCCCTACCGCGTGGTGAAGGACGGCCGCCTGACGGGCGAGGTCGAATACCTGCCAGCGGACGTGGAGGAGAACTACGTCATAGCGCAGGCGAACACGGCGATAGACGCGGACCGCAGGATCGAGGCGAAGCGCGTTACGTGCCGCTACAAGACGGAGTTCTGCGAGAAATCCGTCGAGGAAGTCCAGTACATGGACGTGGCGCCGATGCAGGTAATCTCCATCGCCGCCGGCTTGATCCCGTTCCTCGAGCACGACGACGCGAACCGCGCGCTGATGGGCGCGAACATGATGCGCCAGGGCGTTCCGCTGCTCCGCAGCGAGCGTCCGTTCGTGGGGACCGGCCTGGAAGGCGTGGCGGCGCAGGATTCGCGCGTGATAGTGCGCGCCGACCAGCCGGGCGTCGTGGCGTACGTGTCGGCGTCCGAAATCGTGGTCACGCCAGACGGCACGCTGCCCGCGGGCAAGGCCGCGCACGAAGACAACCCCAAAAAGGGCGTGCGCCGCTACATGCTGCAGAAGTTCCGCCGCTGCAACTCCGGCACCAGCTTCAACCAGAAGCCGATCGTGAAGCGCGGCCAGCGCGTCGAGATCGGCGACTGCCTGGCGGACGGCCCCGCCACCGACCAGGGCGAGCTCGCGCTCGGCAAGAACCTGCTCGTGGCGTTCATGTCGTGGCGCGGGTACAACTTCGAAGACGCCATCCTCGTGAACGAGCGCATCGTGCGCGAAGACGTGCTCACGTCGCTCCACATAGTGACGTTCGAGTGCGGCGCGCGCGACACGAAGCTCGGCCCCGAGGAAATCACGCGCGACATCCCGAACGTC
>CACYEO010000186.1 GCA_902773475.1 uncultured bacterium
CGCGCCGGTGTTCCATCCCGTGAAAATCCATCCTGCGCGTTCCGCCGAAGGCAGGCTGCCGTAAGGCCGGCCTACCGTGTACACCGCCTCGGACGCTGCAGAGCCGAGCGTTCCGCCGTTGGGATCGAACACGACGCGCACGGTATCGGGCGCCCGTTCGGACACCGTAAACGCGAACGTCGCCACATTGTTGGATTCGTCGGACTCCACCACCGTGCCGCCTGCGTCGAGGATGCAGCGATAGATGTATGCGCCAGGTGCGAGGTTCTGCAGTCCCGCCCAGTTCCAGCCGTTCCACCGCCGCCCGGAACCGGCGGGAATCTTGTCGGATTCAGTCGCGTTGTAGATGCTGTAGGACAGCACCGAGCCTGACGAGGCGTCAAGCACTTCGTGCCGTATCGTATAGTCGTTCGTTATGGCCGCCGCGCCCTGGTTTGCAAACGCGGCGTATAGATAAACGCTCTCGCCGGAGACGAAAGACGCCTTGCCGGAAGTTGCGCCGGACGCCGCCGCGAGGAATACAGGCTCCGCCCATCCGGACGATGCCTGGAAAAGAAGATCCGGCTTCGCGTTTGCGTTGAAAAGGGCGAGATTGACGCCCCACACGTTCGCCACGCTGCCGAACTCCCTCAGATATCCGCCTCCTCTGTAAATGACGATTTCCGCATTCGAAGACAGCGCCCGCAGCGTCACTGTGCGCGTTTCCGATCCGAGCGTCCCCTTGGCCGCGGAAATCTCGTATGCGCCAGGCGCCGTTACGCGGAAAGAGTATATCCCGTTCGCGTCCGTGACGGCCGTCACCGTGCGCGAATTGCCGGACATGAACACTGTCGCCCCGGCGACGGGTCTGCCGGAAGAATCCGTCGCGCGGCCCGAGATAACGTCTCCGGCCTCGTACGGATTGACGTTGTAGACGACTTCGTCAAGCACGCTGTACCAATAGCCTGTCACGCCGTCCTCGTCTTCCATGAGCCTGTACCACAGATCGCCAGACCCGGTCCAGCCGCAGTTCATGTGCACATAAAGGCTGCCGTCCTTGTACCCGTAGCCGTCGAGCACGACCTCGTGCCCGCTGGAAGAACTCGATATTCCCACCGTGACGGGCATCTTGGCGTCGATGCTCGCAAGAATCGCGTTCATGTGTTCTTCGCTGTTTTCCAGCGAGTACGCATGGCCGTAGTACGCGCAGGCCGACGCGTATCGGAACCTTTCCCGCAACGCTTTCGCCGAAATCGTTCCGAAAGTGCCGGAACCGCCTGAAGACCAGGACATCTCGGACGCGACACCCACGTCGTAGAGCAGTTTGCCGAGCGCCTGGCGCTGCGTCTCGGTCCTGCACTCCGACGAGACAAGCGGCATGTTCGCCCAGTCGTAGCTTCCGCCCATCATCGTCTGGTACGAATCGGCCTTGTCGACGTAGCAGAGGTATTCGCCGGGAGTCACGTTCCATGAAGGCTCCGACCAATAGCGCATCACCTGCGCTATCGCAGTGGCAACGCACCCGCACACGTAGTGTTCCGGAGTGTAGTAGTTGAACGCCTGGCCGCCGCCGAAAGAAGACTGTCCCCAGCGCGATTCCACGAGCGGAGCCACGCGGACGTCCGTGAGCGACGACTCCGACTCGAACGGACGCAGAGCCTCGCCGCCGCCCTTTTCCACGCGGTCTTCAAGCGCCGCCCACTCTTCCTTCGCAGTGACAATGCGGAGCGGTTCCGCGGAGGTCGCCGACGGATCCGCCGCCATCTTCGGGCGCAGGGGCGAATTTGCCATCCTTATCTTCGCGTCCATGTCTTTGTACAGAATCGCGTAGAGCGGATTGCCCTCAGACGGATCGAACTCTCCGGAGCCGGAGAACGCGACAATCGGGCGCACGTTGTCGTCGCCCGCCGCGATCACGAAACCGCCGCCCTCCATGTTCACCGCGTGAAAGAGAGCCTTTCCGTCCGCCCCGCGCACCGTGAGCGGGGTTTTGGCCCTGACATCTGCGGAGAATTTCGCGCCGAGCGCGCGCTGCGAACGCTTCGCCCAGTTGACGGCCGCGGTCTTCGCGGCGTCTGCGGTGGTTTCCGCAGCCCCGGCGGACTGCGCGGCGAGCGCGGCGGCTGCGGCCAGCGCAACGCGCGCGAGGAGTTTTTTCGTCATATTCATCGTCTTTCCTTTCTCTACCTGTTTTCCAGTTCAAAATTCTATGCCGTACGCGGCGGCCTCGGCAAGAAACGTGGGATCCGCGATTTTCGCGAAGCCGCCGCGGACCTTGCCGTCCGGCGAAACCGATTCCGTGCGCCACGCGCGCAGTTCCCGCACGCGGTATTCGCCGCCATCGAGCGGCAGGACTTCCGCCACGGACGCGATCTTGCGGGATCCGTCCGGCAGGCGTGCCGTGTGCACGATCGCGCCCACCGCGCCCGCAACCTGTGCGCGCAGGGCGTACAGCGGGATTTCAATTCCGGACAGAAGCGCGCACGTCTCGAGCCTCCTCAAACAGTCCAACGGCGAATTCGCGTGGATCGTGCTCATCGAACCCGCGTGGCCGGTGTTCAACGCCTGGAGCAGGTCGAGAGCCTCTCCGCCGCGGATTTCGCCTATGACGATGCGGTCCGGACGCAGGCGCAGGGCGCTGCGGATCAAATCGCGCATGGTCGTTTCACCCTGTCCGTTCCTGTCGGCCTTTCTCGTTTCGAGAGGAACCACATGCCTCTGCTGCAGGCGAAGCTCCGACGCGTCTTCGATGACGATCACCCGTTCTCCTTCAGGAATGAACGACGACAGCGCATTCAGCACGGAAGTCTTTCCGGAACTCGTCGCGCCGGACACCACGATGTTCCTGCGCGCAAGCACAAGCCCCCGCAGCAGCCTGTACATGCCGTCGTCGAGGCTGCCGCATTCGAGAAGCCGTTCCATCGTGAGCGCCTCTTTCGAAAACCTGCGGATGGACATCACCGTTCCGATGCGCGAAAGCGGCGGCAGGACGGCGTACACGCGGCTGCCGTCGGGAAGCCGCGCGTTCAGGCGCGGATGCGCTTCGTCGAGCGGACGGCCCACGGATCTCGCGATATTCGAGGCGGCCGCGCGCAAGGCGTTTTCGCTCACGAACTTCGCATCGGTCTCCTCGATCTTCCCGCCGCGTTCTATGTACACGGAGTCTTTGCCGTTTATCATTATCTCCGAAACCGTTTCATCCGCGAGATACTTCCCGACCGGTTCCAGAAACAGCGCCAGAAACGAATTGTCGTTTGCGTCTGTCATTCAGCCCTCCCGTTTTTCCCGCCGCCGGAATATCTGCGGCGCAATTCTACGGCGCGTTCGCGCAGCCTGCGCTTCGCCCGTTCCTCCGGCCTGTCCGGCAGTGCGTCTATCGCGGCGCGCGAGCCTTTGGCCACTGCGGACGCGGTTGAAGCGAAGGCGGACGAAATGCCGTCCCCTATTCCGCTCTCCATCCATTTCCCGGGACCTGGAAGCATGAAATCCCTTCCGCGCTCCGGAACGAACTCTATTTCCACGTCCTTGAATCCCGCGCGCCTGTACACGCAGCGGTGGGCGGCGCCGGGGACGGTTTCCGCGAATCCGCCCGAGGCGGTCTCCACGCCGTCTATCGCGCACGACACGCCGTCTTCCAGCGCCGGAACCGAGGCCTTCACAGGAATTGGGGGAATCATGTCCTGCGAAACTGAAAACTCCCTTCCGTCGAAATCCGCCGGCAGGAACGCCCATTCGCAGCCGGGCGCCTCCACCCTGCGGGCAAGCCACCAGCCGTCGTCGGTCTCGTCCGCCGGAAGCCCGCAATCGAAAACCGCCGCCGCACGCGCTCCGGGCGCAATCTTTCCGCCGGAAACTCCCCCCACCGACGTCGCGCACGGAACGGACAGCGTTTCATCGGTTTCGTTCACTATCCATCCCGCAGCCCGCCGGATGCATTCCCCGTATCGTTTTTCCAGTTCGCCCCGGCACTCGGCCGATACTGCGGCAAACGCCTCCCTGTTGATCCTGCTGTCGATAATGGCATGTACGCTTTCAAGCCGCTTCCTGCGCGTTTCCAGCGGCATGTCCTCCATCAGCCGCAGGCATTCAACGCGCAGCGCCTCGCCGCGCCTGCGGGCTTCCGCACTTTTCATCCGTGCGGCATATTCCCGCGTTTCGGAGAAACTCCCGGGGCCGCGCAGGACGGCGGCGGACTCCGGAACGACCTCGAAAGGCTCTTTCACGCGCTCCCACCGGCCTTCCTCCCCGGCCTTGGAATATTCCGCAATCCACTGGCCGGAACGAACTTCGGCGGTCTCGCCGCCGCCGTAGGAAATCCCATTGATGCAGCATGTCACGCCGTCTTCAAGCGCGGGTATCGACACCTTGCACTTCACAGGGGATTTCGGCATGGACTCGGGCATTATCGACACATCGTCTCTCCCGTCTATTTTTTCGCGCAGCATCCGGCATGGTTCGCATCCGGGACTCGTAAACGCCACAACGTCCGGTATCGCATTCGTGAACACGATCACTTCGGCCTTGAACGTCTTGGAGATTGGCCTTATCTCGCGGCCGAGCAGCCATACAGGACGGTCGGTCCTGTTGGCCACGCAGCAGACCGTCCACCTTCCGGCTTCATCGATGGCGCGCTTCAATTCTTCGTAGCGAGGCGCGGAAAGCACGCCTTTTTTGAAATTGGTTTCAGCGATTGTTTCGGCAGCCTTCAAATGGCTGCGCCATCTGGCTACGCTCTCCCTCGCACTGATGCGGCGTATCGCGTCGAGTTCGTTCCGGCACGCCGTTTCGACCGCATCCTCCCTGTCGCGCGCCTCGCGCGCCTTTTTCGCTGACGCCGCTTCGCCGGCCAAAGCCGCGAATTCGGGTTCGTCGAGGTATTTCTCCCACGCGGCGCGCCACTGCGCCAATCCCGCATCGGCGCGCCTCGCCGGTCCGTGGCCAGAATAGAGCGCGACGACCGCGTCGATTCCCGCACGCGCCTCCAGCGCCTTCGCAAGAATTTTGTTCCTCCGCTCCTTGCGCTCCTCGATCTTCCTTTTTCTGTCTTCCTCGGCCTTCCTGTTTGCCGTGTTCCGCTTCTCGAGTTCCTTCCTGGCTTCGGCCTCGGCCCTTTCGCGCGCCTCCCGCGCGCGCTTCAACGCACCGTCGCGCGCCGCCTCGATCTTCTTTTCGAAATCCCCGGCGACGGCGGCCTCGACACCCGGCTTCCCGCCGCCGCCCCATTCGGCGAGCCATGCATCGCGCTTGCGGTCGCATGCGGCGAGCGCAGCGTCGAAAGCCTCGCCGTATCCGCTCAGCTCGCCGTAGTGCAGGACTATGTTGCAGGCCTCGTTAGTCGCGGAATTTCTGTTCCTGTCCGACTCCGCCGCGAGCAGTTCCGCCTCTTCGGCCGCCTTCTTCAAAGCGCTCTCCTCGCGCCAGTTCTTGAACGATCTCCACGCCGAGACGGCGGGATCGCGCAGAAACAGCACGGCGACAAAGCACAGCAGCCCGGCGGCGCAGAACGCGGCGGTCCTCGCCGGGAACGCCGCCTTCGGGCGCGCGGCGCGGCGGGCCGGCGCAAACGGGCCGGAAGGCGGAGTGCGGCCGTGCGGCGCGGGGATGCGCTGCGCGGGGACGCGCCGCCCTGCATGGCGGCGCTCAGGCGCAATGCCGCCGTTCCGTGCGGGAGCAGGCTGCACGACGGCGGCAGGAACCGTGCCGCGGCGGAACGCGCAGGCGTCCTCCGCCTCCTCGATCTCTATAAGGCGGCGCTCGACTTCCGCCGCGCTCGAAATTCGCAGCGCGGCGTCCGGTTCGGTCATACCGCGCAGAAGTTTCAGCACCGCGGCATCGCCAGGCGCGGACAGCGCGCTGAAATCCGGGGGCTCGCGCGCGGCAGAGCGCCTGATGAACGCTTCCACGCCTCTCTTGCCTGTCGGGAGCCTGCCGTAGCCGCTTTTGCCGGTAAGCGATTCGTACAGGCAAAGCCCCAGCGCGTAGATATCCATCCGCGAATCGCCGCGCTCGCTGCCGGACACTATTTCCGGCGGCATGTAGTCGAGCGTCCCCGGAACCGAATCGGTCGTCACCGTTCCGTCCGCGTCGCGGACTATCCCGAAATCCATTATCTTGCATCCGTCCGGATCTTTTTCGGGATAGTAGAGGTTGGACGGCTTTATGTCGCGGTGGTACACGTGCTTCGCGTGCAGTATGGAAAGTCCGTGCGCGTAGCAGGCGAACGCCCGCAGCACGTCCTTGCGCGGGAGCGGGCCGCGCCGCGCGCGGGTCATGGCGTCGCGGAGCGAACTTCCGGGCATCCCGGGCAGAAAATCCATCACTAGGAACGACTGCACGCCCGAGGCCGCCGACATCTCGAAGAAATCGAGCAGCCTGACGAAGTGCGGATCGTCGAACCGCTCCATCGTCCTGGCCTCGCGTTTGAACCTGTCGCCGTACTCCGGGCGGAGAAGCCGTTTTACCGCCACGATCTTTCCGTCTTCGAGCCGTTTCGCCTTGCAGACCTCGCCGAAGCCGCCGCGTCCTACGGTCTTGAGCATCCTGTAGCGCGTACGCCCGCGGCTGTATTCGCGGAATTTCACGCCGTGCAGCGCGGAGCGGAACTCCGCCGCACTCTGAAACCTGTCCAGCGGGTCCGGAGCCAGCGCTCGCAAGATCACCGGACACGCGCCGTCGAGCATTGCGTCGAGCGCGGCGGAGTCCACCGAAACAGCGCCGTCCGAACTCCACCGCTCCATGAAAGCGAACTCCGGCGACGCGCCGGACTTGCGCGCCGCGTAAGGGAGGCGGCCTGTCAGCATCTTGTTGAGGACGACTCCGGCCGCAAACACGTCGCTTCTGAAATCTCCGGCGAACGAGGCCTCCCTGAATTCAGGCGCCATGTAATCGAAAGTCCCCGCAAACTGCCCGCTTTCCCCGGTTCCGTGCGGGACGGCAGTCTCGAAGTCTATCAAGGCGATTCCGCCGTCCGTCCTCACAAAAATGTTGCCCGGCTTTATGTCGCGGTGGACAATCCCCGCCGCATGGACGGCGGAAAGCCCCGCCAGCACAGAGTCGAACGCCGGAAGCGCCCAATCTGCATCCATCCCGCATCGAGAGGACGCGATCCATTCTTCAAGCGTAGAGCCTTCCAGATATTCGGTGGCCAGGATGTACACCGGGCGGCCCGCATCGCTCGCGCGCAGCAGGCCGTAGTATTTTACGACGTCCGGCCGGTCCAGACCGGACAGCGCGGCGGCCACCGACGACATGCGCGCGAACGCGGCGCCGTCTTCGTCGAAATCGGCCGGCATCACCTTCACTGCAGCCTTCATCCCCGGCGAAAGACCGGGAAGCGCGGCGTCCACGCACTCGCCGAGCCACACCGCGCCCTGCCGCCCGTTCCCGTGCAGCCGTTGCAACAGCCTGAAGCCGCCTATGGAGCCGCCGCCGTTCATCTGCGGCCTCCCGCGCCTATCTTCGCGATATCTTCCTTCAAGGCTTTCAATATCGCGAGGGCGGCTTCATGTTCGTATGCGACCCTGCCTTTCGAGTCTTCGCCGACTATGCGATTCCATGCCTCATCTTCCGCTTTGGCGGTAAGCTTCCCGCGCAATTCCGGGTGCTTGCCCAGACAGTCCCATTTCAAGTTCACGAATATGCATTCCGCGTACTCTTCGTCGCTTGCACCGTACCTGGCGCCCTTTGCGAGAAAAGCAAGTCCGGCGTCGCCCTGGACAAAATTCCTGAGTTTCTTTGCCGCCGTCGGAGAAGGCGTGCTTGCGGCATCCACTTTCGCGGGAGACGCCGGAGATTCCGCAACGGATGCGAAGGGAGCGGGAATGGCGGACGGCGGCGGCGCAGGACGCGCGGGCGGAGGAGCGGACCGACGCTCCGGCGGTGGTGGCGTCTGCCGCTCCGGCGGTGGAGGCTGCGCCTTGACGGAATGCTCCGGCGCGGGCGATGCCGTTTCCGCGCCGGATGGAGATTCCGCCGTCGCTGCGGCATGCCGCTGTTTCGCAAACGCAAACACGACCGCAGCGGCAAGCAGCAAAAGACTCGCGCAAAGAGACATCTTGAACAAAGACACGGGAATCATTCGCCGGCGGCGGCTGCGCGCACCCCTCTCCAGAATCAACGTCCGCATATCCGGAACCGAATCATCCCTGGGGGCGGAGCAAGGCGCTGCGGCCGTACGCTCCTGAAATCCGGAAACGTCCACTGCGGTTTCCGCATCGCCTGCGGTTTCCGTTCCGGCAGTCGTTTCCGCCGTGTCGGAATCGAATTCGCTTCCGCTGGAGCCTTGGAAATCCAGCGGCGCCGGCGGGGCGGGGGGCAGCGGCTGCGGCAGCGCTCCCGCGTGTATCGCAACCACCGTTATGTTGTCCGTTCCGCCGGCCTCGTTCGCGGCGGCCACAAGGTTTCCGGCGGCAGCCTCTGAATCGCCCTTGGCGGACGCGACAATTTTGCGGATACTCTTGTCCGGAATCATTTTGGAAAGCCCGTCAGAGCATATAACTATCCAATCGCCTTCCGCCACATCGAACGGGGTGATTTCGGTCTGCACCGTCTTTTCCACGCCGACAGCGCGCAGTATCACACCGCGCAGCGCGGGGTTCAGCTCGTTTTCATCCTTCACCCCGGCAAGCTCGGCCGCCGAATGGTCGCGCGTTATCTGCTCTATCGATCTTCCGCGGATTCTATACACGCGGCTGTCCCCCGCGTGCATGGCGATCGCTGACGACGGCGCGGTCGCGTCGAACGCGACTCCGGCGAAAGTCGCCCCGCATGTCCTCAGTCCGTTGCGGCGCGTCCGTGCGAATATCCAGCCGGACGCGGCGGACAGCGCGGCGGACACTGCGGCGGCGGTTTCCGCCGCCGCCCGGCCGCTGCCCTCCGGCGCGGCAAGCGCCGCGACAGCGCCGGACACCGTGCGGACTACGGCGGAAGACGCGATCTCTCCGTCGTCTCCGCCGCCCATGCCGTCGGAGACACACCATATCCCGGCATCCGGAAACGCGCCATACGCATCTTCGTTGTTTTTCCGCTTGCGTCCCACGTCCGACAGCGCCGCGGCAGAAAGCCATGCAAATGCGCCGCTCACCGTCCGTCCCCTCCCTTGCGGATCTTGGACACGCCGAACGAAAACTCCGTACAGTCCGGCGATACCTTGCGCAGCATCAGCGTAAGCTCCTCACTGCCGCGCCGCCACGTCTCCAGCCCGCTCCCGCGCGAAAGTCTTATCGTGTGGACGTGACGCCATCCGGCGGCCCGCGCGGCCGCGCCGATGGCGAGCTCGGCGGCCGCAATCGGACGTGCGATTTCTCCCGTCCCCTGCCAGCCGCCGGCGTTCCTCTCCGACAGCCGCGCGGACGGCGGCAGGCGGAACGGCGCGTCGCAGACAGGCGGCGCGGCGAAAGCGCAGACTGCGGCGAAAACGGCAAGCGTCGCGGCGGCGCGTTTCATCTGCTCCACCTTTCGTAAATGCCGAAGCGCTCGTATTCCGTCCACGTATTCCGGGCGGAAACTTCACCGCAGCCGTTTTCCCCGTGCCTGACACCCTGATGCCAGGGTTCGCGCTCCACGAAAGCGCGCCAGCGCGGATTCGACCCCGCAGGCGCATCCACAAGCGTGGATGCGTACCTGCGCATCGAACGCCAGTGCGCAGCCTCGCCATCCGCACCCTGTTCCGTTTTTTTACGCTTGAGAGTTGAAAAACCCGGAACGCCGGGATCTCCGGTCCGGGGTTTGGATATTATCTCAACGCGCCCGCCGCCAATGAGTCGCGCGAAATCAGAATCTCCCGAAGCCTGAGACGGCGACTTTGCGGCACCGGAGAAGAACGCGTCGGCGGATGCAAGCCATCCGCGCGTCCAGACCGGCGCTTTGAAGCGGTCTGCGGCGAGAGCGCCCGCACGCACCGTCCAAGGCCCGGGGAATGAAGGATCCGCATGGTGCGCGGCGGAAAACTCCACGGCTGGCGACGACATGTCCGACTCGTCCGTGCGGAACATCCTGCGGACGGAATCGGCCCACGAACTGACGCTTGCGGAAACGTCGAAAGCGGCAACGCGGTCGGCATGTGCAACGGCCGTCCCCTTCTGCGACATTTCGCCAATCGAAAAAATCCCGCCGAGAAGGGCTATGTAGAGGGGAATCACAAGGATGAATTCCATCAGCACCGAGCCGCGTTAGCTTTTGCAGAACATTTCGAGCCTCCCTCCTCAGTGCAGCATCCTGTCCGCGGCGCGAGACCAGTCGAAGCGGCCGCCGTGCGTTCCCACGCCCCACTCCGCCTCGACCCGGTGGGTGCGGGCGGGTTTCCCGGACGGAAGCCGGCCGGGTCCGTATTCCTCAGAACCGTCCGTCTGCGGTTTGAACGTTCCGCCAGCCACGATTGCCGGTTCCGGCGGGGAGGACGCGCCCAAGCTGCGCCAGGCGCCGTACACCCATCCCGCCACCTCTGACGCTCCGGCACCCCATGCGGCGGACGCGGCCTCGATCTGCGCTTTCCTCACCGGCACGAACACGGCGTCGAGGTCGGACTGGCAGAGATTCCACGACTGCTCGCGCGAGTTCCACCCGCCGTCTTTCCAGTCCACCTTGAAAGCGCGCGAAGATTCACGCTCGTCCTTGTACTTCCAGCCGGTCTTCGCGGACGAAAAGCACCACGTCCACGAAGACGACCCGGCCGGCGCGTAGTGGTTGAACGCGGCGTATATGCCGCGCCGCACGTCGCCGAGAATCGCTGCGAACGGATTTTCGTTCTCTTTGGCCAGCCCAACAGTTATCGTTCCGTTCCGCCCGAAATAGGATTTGTCGAGAACGCGGGGCTGCGCCCTTTCGCCCGTGTAGTACGCAGGATCGTATATCCGGTTGTTGTCGCCCCGGCATGTCGCGCGGAATCTGCCGAATCCAACCGTTTCGCACGAGCACCGTCCGGCGTCGTGCCCGTGGGGGCATCCCGGCGCGGGCAGAAGCGCGACGCACGGATGGTCTCTGCCGCCGCCGCAGTTGTCCTGCACGGAAAACCACGTCCAGGTCGCAACGAGACTGCCCAAGGCCCAATGCCTGTAGGAACGCTGTATGCCGCCGGACGCGCCGTCGGTGGATTTGCCGCCGTCGCCGCGCACGAACCAGTCGTCCGCGCCGCCTCCGAGCGCGGCGGCAGCGCCGCGCGCGTATCTTTGCGTCCGCGGATCGCCGGGAACCGCCGCGAACGACACGAAAAGATTTTCGTCTTCTTCTTTGTTGTCCAGCAGGCGCAGGTATCTTCCGCCGCCGGCGAGCGCGTTGCCGCTCTGCTCGATGAACCAGTTGCACCTTTTGCGCATTCTTTCGGGGAGATTGGCGCGGAGCGTGCTTTCCGCCGCATCTTCTATCCGCCTGCAAAGATTGTCATCGGCGTTTTTGTACACAAGATCCTTTATCGCCGCGTTCATTTCGGAAATGGAAGTCTTGTCGGCGAGTATCTGCCGTTCCATGTCCCTCGCGGCGTAGAACGAAGGCGACGAGCGCCAGTGCAGGCCGTAGGCGTTGCGCGCTCCCGCGATGGCGCTCTCGGACTCGACATGCGTTCCGTTGAGAGTGATGTCGGAAATCTGCGGTCTCGCCGCCCTGAAGAAATGGCAGTTCAAATGCCCGCCCATGTACCACTGCCATGCGCGGTTCCAGTCCGCGCTGTAGTGCTCCAACGCATGGCCGAGCCATCTGTCCACGATGTAGTCCATCTGTCGGCGCGACATCTGCACGTATGTCCACGACATCGCGCGGTTGATCGTTGCTATGCGCGAAAGCGTGTCGGCCTGGACGACGGCGGCCGAATACGCAGCCGCGTCGCAGGCGTTCTGCAGATGCACCTTGTCCTTGACTGCAGCGCCGACTGCATATACGCCCATGCAAGTCATCCACATGAACATGAAAACGACAACCGTAACGGCAAGAGCCGCGCCTTCTTCATCGCGCGCGAGAGATGCAAGTTTCTTTTTGAAGACTTCAAACATTGCGCGCTACCTCGTCAGATCTATGTCGCCGAACGCGCCCGAAGGAAACCGTTCCGTGGAATACGGCATCGGAACCGCGCACGTGGCGGTCAGTTCGATATGCGGCCAGAAGCCGTCGATGTCGACGGGCGCGCCGGAGGACGCCTCCGCCAGATCGCCGTAGAAGTCGCCGCTTGGAGAGACCGGCGCACCGCCCGCGCCAGCGCGCCCGATTATCTTGTTCACGCCCATGCCGGCTATTATAAGGGGGCATTTGAACTTTACGGTGACGGCGCAGAACGGCCTTCCGTCGTCCGTCCCGGAAACATCCACCGACGCGCTCGTGCGCCGTTCGACCGAGCCGGAGCCGAGAATCGCACCCCAGCCCGGAACCGTCACGGGCGCGTCACCCTTCTTGTCTGCGAGCGACATTCCCGCAAGCGCGAGGCGGGCGGCCTTTTCGGCGGCGGCCTGCTGCTCGCCCGGCGGCACTACGGCGGCCGCGCGCGCCGCGCAGAACGCCGCATACGAAACCATCTGCCGCGCCGTCCAGACGAGCGCGAACTGCAGCACGCCGAAAATCAGCAGCAGAAGAAGCGGCATCGCCAGAACCGTCTCGGCGAGGACCGATCCGCGCCGCCGCGCCGCCGCGCCGTATGCGCAGTCTATCCGCACAGCACGGCCTCCAGCGCAAGGGTAAACCACGTTCCGGCGGCGATGGCTATGCCGAACGGAACGCGGGCCCGCTCGTCGTCCGCAGACGGAATCGCCGCGCGCCCGGCCTTCCGGTCGTAGCGCCAGTCGAAAACGCAGCGGAACCAGTGCTTGAGGCGCGCGCCGGAAACGCCGCGCACGGCAAGCATCGACACCATCAGGAAAAACCCGGCGAGCGAAACGGCCACGAGAAACGCGGGAATCTCGCGGACGGGAAAAAACGACGCGCAGGCGGCGATCATCTTCACGTCGCCTGCGGCCGCGCCACGCAGCAGAAACGGCAGGAATAGGAAAAGAAATCCGATTCCCGCCGATTCGAACGCCTCCACAAACCCGTCAAGCCCGTCCCACGCGAAACCGCAGGCCAGTCCGGCGAGAAGCCCGCCCAGCGTAAGAACGTTGGGCAGGCGTCTCCTGGTCGCATCGCTCCAGCACAGCCAACCGAGCCAAGGCGTCAATATGGCCGCGCGGACTATGGTCAGCGCAAGGGGCATGGAGCCAGATCAATAGTTGCCGGTATTCGATCCTGTGCCGGCCTGATGCTCGATTCTGGATTCAGCGGCCTCGCGTCCCGTCTGCATCACCGCATCCGCATTACCCTGGACGGTTTGGACATGCTGTTCCGCCGTATCGTGTTTTGCCGCGACAGACTCGCCCGCCACGCCGAACATGGCAAGAATCTGGCCGCCGAACAGCCACACGCCGACTGCCACCGCCGCCGCGATAAGAGTTGCAATTATCACGTATTCCATCATGGCCTGACCCTTCTCCTCGCCGGCGAGACGCATCACAATGCGGCCGAGGACCGTCTTCTTGGCGCGTTCCAGCATCCCGAGGTTGTTCTTGTGGAGTTTCATCGTCCTGTTCCTTTTCTGTTTTGTTTTTGTCGCTTGCATGTTACAATCACGGGACGGGAAGCGAAAGCCCGCCGAGGATTTTCTGGTAGAAGGCGACGAACTGCTGCCCGAGCGGGCCGAAGCCGTCCCCGAAATCGAAAAACATCCTGTTCATGAAAACCGCGAGCACAACGCCGATTCCGGTGACGGCGACCACGTATTCCGCCATCATCGAACCTTCCGTTCCCGCCATATCGAACATGTTTTTCATGACGCTGTCTATAAAAGCAAATACCGTGCCACGCCGTTTCCGGGTGTTTCCCGCCAGTCCGAGGCCGGTTTGCGTCCTGCAACCGGACGCCGTGTCCTGTTCCCGCACATCCATACAATCAATTTCCCGCCCTGCCGGACGCAGTGTCGATCCACGCCTGCCTTGCGCTGGGATCCCCCGGGATTGCAGTCGATATTATCTTTTTCCTGAGCCGCCCCATTTCCGCCGGGTCGCTCTGCTCCTGATAGGCGTTGTTCAAGGCCAGAACATCGCTTTTCAGCCGCTTGAACGCCTCGCCCGTCCTTCTGATGTCGTCACGGCCGGGTGCTTCCGTAAAGTATATGGCCGCCGCCGATGCGGCAATCTGCCTTGCGGACGAAAGGCTGCCGGAACCGGCCTCCCGGCGCAGGAAATCGACAAGGGAATCGCGCTCTTCGAGCAGCCTGGAACAGTTGGCGTGCAATGCGGCGAGCCTGCCCTTGTCGAACCGCCTGCACTTCTCGTTGTCCATGGTTCTGGCGAATCTTTCCGCAAGCATGTATACATCGCGGGCCCGCCGGCACAGCGGCTTGAACTCGAGCGGGGAGGAATCCCTGTTCGGTTTTCCGTCGTCGGCCAGGCTGCTGATGAACCCGTAGAAGTATTCCACGCCGAAAAGTTCGTCGTACACGCCGGATGGAGTCTGGCGGCTGCTTCTCGGCAGACCGGATTTGAAACAGTCGAACTCGAGCGCCGCCCGCCAGCGGCCCGATTCGCCGGCGCCGCCGGTGGCGTCCTTGCAGCTTTCGGGCGTTATCTTCGCTTCGGCGAGTTTGCCTACGGTGGGGCTGACCGTGGCCGCCACCTCCAGAATGGCGCGGTGGCGCTTCACGAGCGCCGCCCTGGCGGCCGACAGCGCCTCGCTTCTGGCGCAATCGTCTGGCGACGGCAGCCCGGCCGGATCTTCCGATGCGGCCAGCCCGCCGAAGTCGCACGAACACACCAGCGCCTCTTCGCGGTCGAGCGCGGCGGACGTTTCCGCGAGCGCCCGGCATGCGGGAAGAATCGAAGCGGCGTATCTGCGTACGCCCGGGGAAAGCGTCGCGTCGCCGGCGATAGACGACATCTCGCGGCATGACGCGCCGAAGTCCGGAATGCGTCCCGAGAGCAGTTTGAGCGCGGCAGACACCCTGTCTATCCCGTCTTTCACTTTCAAAATGCCGGTGCGCGTATCTTCGATTCCCGCTTTTATGCACGAAAGATACGGGCGCGCCTCGAAATCAGCCGCGCCGGCCGACAGGAAGCGGTCTATCTCTTTCGCGCAGTTTTCGACCTCTGCCGGATCGGCCGCGACGCCTTTCAGCGCAGCCAGACTCGCGGCGGTCTTCCGCTGCACGTCGAGCGCGTCTTTCGCGAACCTCGCCGACGGCATCAGGTTGGTGGCGGCGTAGGCGTTCCAGGACCAGTTCTCCGTGCTTGAAAGCATCGTGGATAGTTTTTCGTCCACCCCGTAGGTCTTGTTCGATTTCAGAGTCTTCACGACCTCGCGCCAGCCGGCGCATGTGGCGGCGCAGTTTTTCACCTTCGCCGACATCATCTCGATCTTGCCCTTGGCGCTCTTGGCGCCGCGCGCGTCGCGCGCCATTTCCACCAGGTTGGACGCGCCGGCGAAATTCTCCGCTTCAAGCGCGGCGGCTGCCTTGGAAAGATAATCGTCCGCCGAGGGACGCCCCTGCCACCAGATGACGAAAGCCGCCGCGCCGAGTATCGCCGTGACGGAAAGAACCGCAGCGACTCCCTTGAGCGGGCTGGGCCGGGGATCGAACTGGAGCGTGTACCATGAAATCGATATCTTGTCGCCCGGATGGAGCAGACGCTCGCGGTGCAGACGCTCGCCGTTCACATACGTGCCGTTGCGGCTTCCGGCGTCCGAAATCCAGCATTCGTCGCCGCGCACCGCTATCACGGCGTGCCGGCGCGACACAGTGGCGTCCGGCAGCACAAGGTCGCATTCGGGGGAGAACCCCAGCGTCCATTCCTCCGAGCCTTCGCCGGGGCGTATGTCAACGATTTCGCCTTCCCTGTCGCCGCCCTCGAAACCGAGCCTGTGGCGCGAACGGGACGCCTTTTCCGGTTTTACGGCGGCAGGCTCGTCAACCTGCAGATTGCATCCGCCGACTGCGTACATCCGGCCTTTTTCGAATTTGACCGCGCCCTTGATGCGGTTGCCGTTGACATACAGGCCGTTGCGGCTTCCGGCATCTTCGATGTACAGCGTCCTGCCTTTCCAGAAGATCCTCGCGTGGCGGCCGCTGACCGTCTTGTCGTCCGGCGGAGTGCGCAGATGGCACTCCACGGCGCGGCCCACGAAAACATCCTCGGAGCCTGTTGCAAGCTCGAGAGATTCAAGAACCTCCTCGCCGAGCTTGAGCGACACGGTCACTGCTTTTTCCTGCTTTTTCCGCACGGCCACACCTCCGGATCGTTCACAATTTCCGCCCGCCTGTCGCTCCCTGCATCGAACTTGAACGCGTTCTCCACGGCGTCGCGCACATCCTTCGCCGCCTTGGAACCGGGCTTGCATCCGTCAAAAGCGTTTTTCTCCGCGTTGTAGAACGACTCCTTGGCCATCTCCAGCCTGCGCAAAAGAACCGCCGTTTCTTCACGGACCTTGATCTTTTCCGGATTTTTCCACGATCTGGCGAGAAGCGCGTTGGCGGCGCGCGTCGCAACCGGCCAGTTCCGCCTGTCCGCCGCACCTGCGCGAAGAATTTTCAGCAATTCGGAATCCTTCATGCCGGACTCCGCCTTCATCGCTTCTGCGCCCGGCGACTCCCAGGCGGGCCATCCGTCTTCCTTTCCCGCCTTCTTGAAAAAAGAAGGAGCGAAAACAGGGTATGCCACGGAACGCATAAGATGCTTTCCGCGTGCCCATTCGGATTCCGGGATTTCCGCAAAAACCGCATACCGCTCGTCCGCCCGTCTGAACAGAATCAGCGCGCCTCTCCATTTTTCGCCGGATGCCGCGTCAGTCCTCTCATATTCGCACCTGTAGTATTTCATCCCCTTGTGCGACTGGATGGAATACGGCAGTTCTCCGCTGAAACTTCCCTGCGATTCGTTTTCTATGAAACTCCATCCGCTTCCCCAGTCGGGCACATTCGTATAGACCGTGAATCCGCGGACGGGGTCTTTCAACTTTTCGAGTACAGCCTCCGCAGATTCCCCGGGCGAGCGCCAGAGTTCCTCCGCGTCCACGGTTTTCTCCACTCTTATCCGGCACGGCACCGAACCGTCCTTGCCGACGAAAGTCTGCACTTCATAGCCGTATATCCCTTTGACAGAGAGTTTCTTCACGACATAGCCGTCGCAAACCGGATATTCCACCAGGAAATGCTGTTCGTTCGTATTCGACGACGCATTGAAAAAATTGTCTCCGCGCATTTCCAGGCAGTCGAACTCGGCCTTTTCCGCACCGGGCTTAACCGGCCATTCAAGCCGCAGCTCCGTCTTGGGCCATTTGATCCATACTATCGCGCCGATAAACGCCGCGAAGCCGAGAACCGCGAAAGCGAGGAGCCTGCGGCGCGTGCGTTTTTTCCTCTCCCAGCGTTTTTTCTCTTCGCCGATCACGTTCGCGTCGAGGAATACCGTATTCAGGCCTTTCGTGACGCCGGTGCCGCTGGGGGAATCCCCGAGGTTCACGGTTTCGGAATCCGCCGGTTCCGCAGGCCCGGTTATCTTTTCAAAATCTTCGCTCCCGGTCCCCGCTTCCGCGCGCGTGGGCGCGTCGTATCCTGCGGCGGATCCGCCAAAGCCGGATCCGGAAGGCGCAGCTTCTGTAAACCCGGCATCCTCCATGCGCGTTTCGTCTTTCGCCGTTTCGGCGGAATTGACGCTCCGCGACCATCCTGCGGCGCCCGACGCGTCACCTACGTCCATGACAGACGAGCCGAACGCCGTCTGCTTCGTCAGCCCGGCGGCGGGATATGCAACTGTAGCGTCCGCGGCAATCCGCGAATCGGCCGCAATCTCGCCGTCGTCCGCCCCGTTGGTTATCGAATCTATCCTGAAGCCGGATTTGCCGGACGGGTAGCGCACCATGAGCGTATCCCCCGGCCCGGCCGTGCAGGTTTCGCCTTTTGCAAGCGGCCTGCCGTTTATTTCAGTTGGGTTTTTGCCGTTGTTGACGATTTCCGCGCGCATCCCGCGCGGCGTGACTGTGAAATGGCCGCGCGACACCGCCTTTTCGCGAAAGCGCACTGCGTCGCCGCCGTCGCGCCCTGCGGTGAAAGGTGCGTCGAACGGGACGGAAACGCTTTCTCCGTTTCTGTCTCCGTCTACGAAAGTTATGTTTATGAATCTCGGCATGGCGGAAAATCTCCGTTGCATCGGAATCAGAAGGATTGCATGAACCTCATCACCACGGGTCCTATCGCGACTATGAACACCGCCGGCATTATGAACACCGCGAGCGGTACGATCATTATCACCGGGGCGCGCGCCGCTCTGCGCTCGGCGGCGGCGAAACGTTCGCGTCTGAGTTCGGACCCCTGCTGCTTGAGCGTGCCGGCTATAGGCGCGCCTATCTCCGCGCCGTACGCCACGACGCCCGCAAGCGCCGTGAACGCCGGAACGCGGATGCGTGCGGCCATCTTCTTCAGCGATTCGGTGAACGGTTCGCCAAGCGTGACGTTCTGCAGCACTTCGGAAAACTCTTCCTTCAGCGCCCCTCCGCCTGGGATCTGCACGTAATACCTTAGCGCCGCCGCAAAGTCCTTCCCCGCCTTCATGGCAGACCCCAGAAGATCGACCGCGAACGGCAGCTCTTTCAGCATCGAATCGCGGCGCGTCTCGGCGAGTTTCGCAAGCACCCCCGACGGCCAGAGCCATCCGGCCGCGGCCGCCGGAAGGAACGAAAGGAACGCCCACGCCGGGACTTTGCCCTCGGGAGCGAACGCCATGCACAGAGCGGTCGCGGCGAGCGCGAAGACGGCGCAGCCCGCAGCCCACGCGAACTGCGTGGAATATGCGTGCGCGGGCGTGAACTGCAGCCCGGCGAGCCTGAAACCGCTTGCCTGTATCTGCTCTTCTTTGCGGCGCGCTCCGCCCGGGAACGCGGCCGCGCACGCCTCGCCCGCGGAATCCGCCAAAAGATCGGACAGCGCGCGGACCGCGCGGAAACAGCGCGGCAGAACGCGCGCGCCGCGCTCGTTCGCGGCCGCGCTTTCGCCGGACTTCAGCAGCCGCGCGCACATCCACACGGCGGCGGCCGCCGCCGCGCCGGAGAATGCGTATGCCGCAAGTTCGTCCAAAGGAATGTCGAACATCGCCCTACACCTCCACCGAAACGATTTTTCTGATGCAGGCGAACCCGGCGAACTCTAGCAGGCCCGCGATTCCCAAAAGGCACCAGCCGCGCGCCGTCTTGAAAAGGACGCTTGTTATCTCCGGCTGGATCGCGTAGAAGATCGCAAAGGCGACGACCGGCATCAGCCCCAGTCCAAGGCCTTCGAAGCGCCCCTGCGCCGTGAGCGATTTGACTTTGTCGGCGAACTCGCGGCGGTTGCGGATGGTGTCCGCCATCTCGGAAAGAACTTCCGCAAGCTGTCCGCCGGTCCTGCTTGTAAGCCGCACCGCCGCGCATAGAAGTTTCATGTCCTCGCACGGCATGCGCTCTTCGAGGCGGACGAGCGAATCCACGTAGTCCATGTTCATTCCGCGTTCGCGGCGGACTATCGCCATCTCCTCGCCCATCGCGCCTTCCATCTGCGCGCCCACGCGGTCCAGAGCCTGCTGTATGGCCATGCCGGCGCGCAGCGCGTTCGCGAGGCCCGAAACGAGATCCAGCATCCGCGTCTCGAACTCCTCCTGGCGCAGGCGCGCCTTTCGGCGGTACCACGCGAGCGGCGCGAACCATCCCGCGACCCCGGCAAGGACTGCGAAAACGCAGATGACGGTCTTGACGGCGGCGCCGCCGCCGTCCATGCCGAGCGCGTATGCCGCAGCCGCGGCGAGCGCGAAAAATGCGGGCGCGGCGGCTGCGGCGAGAAGCCTCATGCGGAAGAGCGCGCCGGGGGACACGAACCGCTCCACGCCGGACTTCTGGCGTCCGCTCCTGCGGGCTGCGTCCTCTTCGATGTCTATGCTGCCGCTTGCGGAGGCGGCCGTCGCGGCTACGATCCGCCAGACCGCCCAGACGCACGATGCGACAGCCGCGAACACGATTGCGAGAGATATCGTTTCCTGATCCATTTCCGCACTATGCCTTTGGGACGAACACGTCCATGCCCAGTTCGAGAACGCCACGGCGGCGGGCTTCTTCGATGAAGCGCGGTATGTTGCCGGTCGCGGTGTAGAATCCTTCGATCGTTCCGCCCCGGCCTACGCCGGTCTGCCTGAATTCGAAGATGTCCTGCATGAGTATCGCGTCACCTTCGCGCCCTGTCACTTCCGCTATGTTCACGATCTTGCGCGTTCCGTCGCCGAAGCGCGTCTCCTGCACGATTATGTCGATCGCTGAGGATATCTGCTCGCGGATGGCCGAGGACGGCAGTTCGTATCCGGCCATCATCACCATGTTTTCGAGGCGGGCGAGCGCATCGCGCGCGCTGTTTGCATGCGCGGTCGTGAGCGATCCGTCGTGGCCGGTGTTCATCGCCTGGAGCATGTCAAGCGCCTCCGCCCCGCGGCATTCGCCGACGATTATGCGGTCCGGCCTCATGCGGAGGCAGTTTATCACGAGGTCGCGGATTGTTATGCGCCCCTTCCCTTCCACGTTGGCGGGACGCGCCTCGAGACGCACGATGTTGCGGTGGGAAAGCTTGAGTTCGGCGGAATCTTCCACGGTCACGAGACGTTCGCCTTCCGGGATGTACTGCGAAAGAATGTTCAGAAGCGTCGTCTTGCCCGAACCGGTCCCGCCCGAAACAAGTATGTTCTGCCGCGCCTTGACCGCCGCTTCAAGGAAGCGCGCCATGTCATGCGTCATGGATCCGTACGAGACGAGATCCTCCGCCGAAAGCTTCCTGTCGGCGAACTTGCGGATCGTGAGCGAAGCGCCGTCCAGGGAAAGCGGGGATATCACCGCGTTCACGCGGCTGCCGTCAGGCAGGCGCGCGTCCACCATCGGGCTGGAATCGTCGATATGGCGTCCAAGCGGGCCGACGATGCGGTCTATCATCCGCAGAAGATGTCGCTCGTCGAGGAACCGGACGGGGGTTTCCTGAAGCCTGCCGCGCGATTCCACGAAAACCCGGTCGTGGCCGTTGACCATTATTTCCGTCACGGAAGGGTCGCGCAGAAGCGGCGAAATCGGCCCGTAGTCGAGAAGTTCGTCCACGAGCATCTGCCGCAGGTCGCGCGCGGACACGCCGTCAGGCGACTCGTGGTTCAGTTCGCGCATCGCCTTGTCAAGGCACTCTTCCGCGCGCGAGCGCAGTTCGGCGTCGTTCGCGATGTCGGACGCTTTCCCCGCGCCCTGCATCATCGAAAGGATGCGTTCGTGGACTTTCGCCGCGAACGACAGCGACTGGCGCGAATAGAGGCCGGACTGCACGGACGGCGGCGCGGGGGGCGGCGGTGCGGAACGCGGGCCGGATCCGGGCGCGGTCGCGCGCGTGGCGGGGGAATCCGCAGACTGGAACGTGTCCGTTCCGCCGTCGACCGTGTTCTCGCCCTGCGCTTCGCCGCCGGTCAGCCGGATTCTGGCTGCGCCCACCTTGATTTCATCCCCGCAGGCGAGCGCGGCCGGCGCGGATATGCGCCTGCCGTTCACGAACGTGCCACTCCTGCTGCCGAGGTCTTCTATCGAAGGCGCCGGGCCGCATGAGATCCGCGCGTGGGCGCGGGACACCGATGCGTCGCGCAGGCACAGGGAATTGTCCCTGTACCTGCCGATGGTGAACTCCCCGGCGGCGGGAAGTTCGACTTCCCGCGCGCCTTCGGCAGTCTCGATGCGAAGCTTCATGTCCTTTCCGGATCGAGCGTCTCAGAACCAGTTCCACGGCCACCAGCCGCTGCTCTCTTCGCGTTCTCTGGCAAGTTTCTCATCCTTGCGCTGCTCCGTGCTCTTGGCGCCTTCTTCACGCACGCGGAGATTGATTTCCTTGTCCGTGTCGAAAGTCCCTTCAACCGAGGAATCCACGATTTCAGGGCAGATCATCACAATCAGGCGGCGGTCGGAGACTTCCTTGCCGGAATCCGCGACGAACCAGTTCACGAGCGGTATGTTGCGGAGATAGGGAATCCCGGACGGCGGCGTGTTCTTGTCGACAAGGCTCTTGAAGCCGCTGATGAACGTGGTGCGGCCGACGGGACAGGAGAGTTTGAGCTTGGAGGAGTCTTCCTTGCGGTCGTACGTCTCGTCGTCCATCGGGATGAGGGTGGACATCCCGAAATCGATTTCGGCCTTCATGGTCTTTTCATCGGAAAGGCCGCCTTTCACATCGATCGTATAGCCGTAGGGGATTTCCCTGAGCTCCGCCACGTCGCGCCCGTAGACTTTAACAAAGCGCGTGCCGCCGCTCTTGAACTTGGAGCCTTTCTCATCCCAGCTTTCGACAAGCGTGTAGCCGGTTTCGCTGACGCGCGAGATGCCGCTCTGCGCCACGAAGCGCGTGGCAACCCCGAGCGACGCGCCGATGCTGGCGTTGCGCGTGCTGTGTCCGGACCCGTGGACGAGATTCTTGAGCACGTCGAATATCCCGTTGATCTGGAAGGGGCCGTCTCCCTGCGCCGCCATGTTGCCTATGCGCTCCAGATCCTCCTCGCCTATGGCCATGTACGCCATGGACAGGCGGATCACCGGCTTGGACACGAACACCTGCACGTTGGCCTTGATCTGCCATTCGCCGGCGGCGTCCGTCTTGCCGGCGGTGTCGAGCCAGCGGCTTTCAGCCTTCAGGCATTCGAAAATCTTGGCCTGCTGTTCGGGGGTCCATACGCGGGCCTGCACGGTCATCGTGCGGTTGACGCGCTCGTACGCAAGCGCAACGGTGTTGGCCTTCCACGCCTCGCGGTCGCCCGCGAAAGGCTTGAACTCGACGGCGAACCCGCTCTGCTCCAGAGACTTCTTCATCTTGAGCAGGATTTCCTCGCCAGGCTCGAACCTGACGAAATTGCGCGCGATGGGATAGTTGGAGAGGACCTTCAGGAGGTCTTCCCACTTGCGCACGGACTTGACCGTGCCGTCCACGCGCACGCTCGAACCGAATATCTTGGCTTCGGCCTCGGGTATGCCGCTGGCTTCAAGTTCGGACTTGAGGACTTTGAGCACGCGCTCGATGTCGCCTTCCACGATGATCTCGTACTTGGCCACGGCCCCCATGTCGCCGCGGACTTCGAGATCGCAGCGGTCTTCCTTGTTGAGCGCCGTCACGCGAAGCGCGGTCTCGGATATCTTCTCGATCCGGACGACGTCTTTGTTGGAAGGCGTATAGGACTTGATGCCGAACGAGACGTTGATCTCCTGCATTTCGCCCTTTACGAGTTTTATCTCTTCGGCCTGGGCCGTCCAGACCGCGAGCGCGGCTGCGGCCGCCGCCAGCATTTGCTTCATTTTCATTTTCGTTTCCTCCTGTTTTCGTGAATCATCCGCCGCCGGCGCGCCGTCACTTGGACGCTCCGTCGGGCAGAACCACATGATCCAGCCCCTGCTTGAGGCCGCTGAAAGTCTTTTCGTCCACTACACCCACGTCGGCGCGCTTGCGCGACGCCGCGTCGCCCGCGCGCCTGAGCGCCGGATAGAGCTCCATCTTCTGCTGCGCCGCCACGAGCGTGGCCGCCTCGCGCGGCGGCAGGGCCACTATCACAAAGCCACGCCCTGCGCTTTCGTCCCTGCGCAGCCCGTCGCCCCTGCCTACGTCGAGAATCTTCACGCAGGGGAATATGACGCTCGTCGCCTCGTCTTTCTTCTCCTCCGCCTTTTCCGACCTGTCCACGTTCTCTATCCGCTCGGTCACGGTGAACCTGCCGAGAATCGCGATTTCATCGCCGGGCTGCAGAAACTGCACAAGCGTCGCGTCGGAGAACGTGACGGGGACTGCCCACGTATTTTCCGGCACCACGCCTTGAAGCTCGATGTCCATTCCTGCCACATCGGTGAGAAGCAGATAGTCGCCTTCGGATATCGTACGGGTGGATGTCTGGCCAAGCACGCGGTTCACCTGGCTCCACGGTATCGCGTTGGCCGGCTTGGAGGCGGCGTCCACCTTGCGCTCGCGCAGCATGTCGAACTGTATCTTCTGCCCGTTCGCCGCGATTTCGCGTGCGGCGGCCACAACGGACACCATTGTCTTTTCGCCGTCGCCGTCTTTGGGCTTCACAAGTTTCCTTACGGCGAACACGGCCGCCGCCGCAAGCATTATGGCGATTACCGCCGGGATGATGGTTTTCATTTCCGTTCCTTTCGCTTTATTGTTAGCAATATCCGTGCCAATACCGTTTCAATGCCGTTCAACCCCCGGATGTCCCGTTTCCGGGCACTCCGGCGTCCGGAATCCCTACATCGAGTTCTTTCAGTTTCTCGTAAAGCGTACTGCGCGAGATGCCGAGCTTTTCCGCCGCCGTGCGCTTGTTTCCCCCGCAACGTTCCATGACGGCCGCTATGTGCCTGCGTTCGACTTCCCGCAGCGTCTCCCCTGAATCAGGAACGCTCGCGGTCTGCGTGGCGGGCGCGGACGTTTCCGGCGCGGCGGCGGCCTTTTCCGCGAAATCGAAATCCCCCGGTTCGAGAATGTCGTTGTCCGACAGCACCAGCGCACGCTCTATGGCATTCCGCAACTCGCGGATGTTGCCCGGCCAGCGGCGCGCGGCGAGAACCCGCACTGCGGCGTCGGACACGCCGCGCTTCCTGCCGCCGATCGATTCCGCGAAATGGCGCGCGAGGTCGGGAATGTCGTCGCGCCGTTCGCGGAGCGGCGGCAGCGGTATCTGGATCACGTTCAGCCTGTAGTAGAGATCCTCGCGGAAACGGCCCTCGCGCACCGCTTCGGCCAGATTGCGGTTGGTGGCGCATATCACGCGCACGTCCACGTGTATCGTCTCGGTCCCGCCGACGCGCATGAACTCGCCCTCCTGGAGGACGCGCAGCAGCTTGACCTGCATCTCCTGGGAAAGTTCGCCTATCTCGTCGAGGAATATCGTTCCCCCGTCCGCTTCCTCGAAAAGGCCCTTCTTGCGCTCTACGGCACCGGTGAACGCGCCTTTTTCGTGGCCGAAGAGGGCGCTCCCCATGAGAGTCGGTTCTATCGCGCTGGAATGGACGGCGACGAAGCATTTGCCGCGCCGTGAGCTTTCGTCGTAGACAAGCCGCGCGAAAAGCTCTTTGCCCGTGCCGGATTCGCCGAAAAGAAGAACCGTCGCGTCGGATTTCGCGGCGCGCGCCGCCATTCTCGCCGCGAACTGGAACGATTCGCTGCGGCCAACCATCACAGGCGCGGCGCCGGCGTGCGCGCATGTGCGCCCGCCCGTCGCAGACTCCGCTGCGTTGGCGAATATGCCCAGAAATATCTCAAGCCCCTCGGCGGCCGATTCTATATTGTCGAGCGCGGCCGTGTCGAACGCCGCGGCGGATCCGGCAAGCACGGAGCCTGCGGGCGCGCCGCGCAGTTTCAGCGGGAAGCCCGCGCAATCGCATCCGGCGCGCGGAACCGCCCCCGCCTCCGCGCCGCGCCAGAACACCGGCGATCCGGCGGACGCCGCGCGCCGCGCCATTTCCCGGCGGGCCGCAGGCGCGTACGGGACGTTTTTGTTCCCTGCCGCCGCGAAAGCCGGAACGGCCTCTCCGGACAGAGGATGCAAAAGCGCTATCTCCGCGAATGCCACCCCGCGCATTCCGGCGATATTCTCCGCAACCGTCTTGAGCGCATCCTCGAGCGTGCGCCAGCGCCGCGCCGCGCACGCCCTCAACGTTCCGAGCGCGCCGCGCATGTCCGCCCCGGCAACCGCAAGGGTCGCGGGATTTGCCGCCAAAGTGGCTCCATCGCCGTCCGCCTCGGAAAAGTCCGGCCCTTCGCAGTCCGGGGAATCCGGATCCCCGGCCTCTTCCCTGAACGTCAGCACGACTTTCCCGAACCCGACTTCGTCCCCGTCCGAAAGGAAATGCCGGGCCACGGATATCCCGTTCACGAAAGTTCCGTTGCGGCTGCCGCAATCGCTCAACAGCCATCCCTCTTCGCGCCGCTCTATCACGGCATGGCACCGGGATACGCTCTCGTGAGGGATTGTGACGCTCCCGTGCCTGCCCACGGAGGCTCCGTCTCCGCCTATTCTCCGCACTATCGTCCCCGCGCCGGGGCAATCGCCGGAAAGTATGCAAAATTCCGATGTCATGGCGTGGGGGAATTGTATATCAAGGGTATACGAAAAGCAAGTGTATATTCCACAGAGGGTTTGTTAAAATGCCCCCGGTGAAACAAGAAATTTTTCAGAAAAAGGGTTCTCCAGTGCCGGTGCGTCTCACGGAGGAGGAAAAGAAGACGCTGGAATCCATTGCCGACGCCACGGGGCTTACATCCTCCACCCTGATGCGCCTGCTCGTGTCCGCGCTCGTCCGTCAATGGCGGATGCGCGGAGCGATTACGCTTCCGCTGAACCTGCGGATCGAGTAGACGGCGGCCGGAACGGCCGCACCGCTTTTCCGTGCGCACCGCCGCGAGGTTCATCCGGCCCCCTCCTCGTTTTTTAGCCGCCTGAGCTTCTCAAGGTTTTTCTTGAGATCCTCAAGGTTTTTCTTGCAATCTTTGCTTAAGAATCCCGGCCGCGGCATTCTCCCTTGTCTTTCCATTTGTTCCGCTTCTTGTCTCAAGCTCTCCCAAGTGCCGACCGTTCTTTCGCAAACGTCAAGCGCGCAGTCTACCACCTCCGGATCCAGTTCCTCGCCCGCCTTTTCCGCGGCTTTGATATAGTCCATGTGTCTATCCATGACATCGATCGCCTTCAGCGGGATTGTGTGATTGAAGTTATTGTAGGCTTTCTGCGCTCCCTTTTTGAGCGTCTCCACCGTTATCCGGGACTTCACACTCTCCTGGAGCCTTTCACGGTCTTCCTGCGCCTTGGCGGTCAGGCTTTCCCCGTCAATGCTCTGGAGTCTTTTCTCAATGGCTTTCAAGGTGTCGAGATTGGCGCTGCCGGCTTGGTTCTCCAATTCGCGCAATTCCGCCATTTCTTTCGTCTCTTTCCACTCTCCGGCGGCGGGGACGCGCAAATCGGGACTTTCGCCGCTGTCTTTCACTTCCAGATTCCTGCTTATCGCGACATATCCGCGCTTCGAATACTTCACGGTGTGCTGCCTGCCGGGCTGGATTTCCCTGACACCATTGAATTCCGTTCCATCAAGCAGGCAGACGATCCCGGATTCCAGTTTCGGCGGATCCAGCAGTATATTCAACGGCTTCCAGACCGGCTCCGGAACTTCGGCTCCTCCACCCTGTTTCACCTCGAAGACTCCTTCCGACTTATATCCGGCGCGCGTGTACTCGTAAGTATACTTGTCCGGCCGCAATTTGAGTCCGACAGTCCACTTCTTGCCGTCCACCTTGCATTCCACATCGCTTCCGATTCCATCAGGCAGCCGCACTTCGACGGGAGAGAGTGTGAACATGGCGTCTCTGAGAACCACGGTCTTGCCATCGAAGGTCTTCCCATCGAATTCCCTGTCAAGCGCGTATGGATCGCATCCGGGTTTTACCGCCGTCCAGACTTCGGGAAACGCATTGGAGTACACAAACAGCTCTGTTTCCCCGACGGGGATTGTTCTGCCGTCCACCGTTACGTCTGCAGAGCATACGTTGCGGATTTCGCCTACCGTCTTAATGGCGCACAGGTCGTCGATGCGCTTCAGCGCAGCCGATTTCTCTTCCTCCGGCATTACATCGGCGGCGGCGTTGCGCACGCTATCTTTGACGGTTTCAAGACGCTTCCGGCGGTTGTTCACCGGCAAAAACTGGAATGCCGTCTTCAATTCGCCGTCAAGCTCCTCTCTCATGCGTTTGACACGCTCGTCGTCATTGCGCTTTCTCTTTTCCAATTCATTGAAATCTTTGGACTCGTACCACTCCCCGTTGGCCGGAATCTCGTATTCTTTTCCG
>CACYEO010000187.1 GCA_902773475.1 uncultured bacterium
CGCAGGAAGGACTATGAAGAGTCCAAGGTGAAGCAGACTGCGCTTGCGGCGGAAAAATACGCCCTCGTGGAGCAGCTTCTCAAGTCGCAGAGCTGGGACATAGCCGTGAACCAGCTAAAGCGCGACGAACCGCTGTTCACCACGAGCGAGGGCCATATCGCCTTCGAGGACGTGCTTCACAAGGTCGAGTACATGCGCGACCTGCACAAGTGGCTCATAGAGTCCGCGAAGGGGATGAAGCTCTCTCCGTATGAAAGCGACAAATCCGTGAGAGCCAAGCTCAAGAATCCGCGCCAGAACGGACAGTTCGTGGTGGAAAGCGCGGACGCGTCCACCATCACGATAGTGTTCCGCTACAAGGACGCGCGCAACAAAGACATCGTCGAGAGAGTCCCCGGGAAGATCGTGTGGAGCAAGATGTATTCCGAATACAAATTCTGGCTGAACAATCTCATATATACGCGCGTCGAGCACGTGTTCGACGAGACCCTGCCGGGCGGCAAGGAGGAGAACCCGTTCAGGTTCAAGCGCAACAAGAAGCAGTATTCCTCCGACCTCATGGGGGCGGCGTTGACCTACCGCACGTATTTCCCGGACGACAAGGGCGCGTTGAAGCGCGCCTCCGCGCTTATCGCCAAGGCCATAGAGGATTTCCCCGACCGCGCGGACGAGATCCGGCGCATTTTCCCCGATGTCAAGGACGGCAAATGAAAACCGCCGCAAAGGAGCAGCAGCCATGATACAAGTGAACGAAAACTATCTGAAGATACAGGCGTCGTACCTGTTCACGGAAATCGCGCACCGCGTGAAGGCCTTCCAGGAGTCGAACCCGGGGGCTAAGATAATCCGTCTCGGCATAGGCGACGTCACGGAGCCTCTCGCCCCGGCCGTGATCAAGGCGATGTCCGCCGCGGTGCGCGAGCAGTCCAAAAGCGCGACTTTCCGCGGCTACGGGCCGGAGCAGGGATACGCGTTCCTTCGCGAGAAGATATCGGAGTGCGATTTCGCGGCGCGCGGCGTGAAAGTGTCGCCGGCCGAAATTTTCGTTTCCGACGGCGCGAAGTGCGACACCGGCAATTTCCAGGAGCTGTTCGGGCCGCGCGTCCGCATAGCCGTGCCCGATCCGGTATATCCCGTGTACGTGGATACGAATGTGATGGCGGGGCGGACCGGCGTGCAGAAGAACGGGCGCTACGGCGGGCTTGTCTATCTCGATTCCACCGCGGAAAACGGATTCGTCCCGGATCCGCCCTCCAAGCCCGTGGATCTGGCATATCTATGCTTCCCGAACAACCCGACCGGCGCGGTCGCCACGAAGAAGCAGCTTGAAAAGTGGGTGGACTGGGCGCGGCGCGAGAAGGCGCTGATTCTTTTCGACGCCGCTTACGAAGCGTTCATCCGCACTCCGGGCATTCCGCATTCCATATATGAAATTCCCGGCGCGCGCTCGTGCGCGGTGGAATTCCGCAGCTTCTCCAAGACCGCGGGATTCACCGGAACGCGCTGCGGATACACCGTAGTGCCCGAGGGGCTGAAAGCGTGGACGTCCAAAGGCGAGCCGGTCGAACTGCGCCAGCTCTGGATGCGCCGCCAGACGACGAAGTTCAACGGGTGCAGCTACGTGACCCAGCGCGGCGCGGAGGCCGTCTATTCCAAGGAAGGCGCCGCGCAGACGAAAAAGACCATCGACTTCTATCTCGAAAACGCGCGCCTCGTGCGCGAAGCGCTGTCGTCGATGGGCTACACCGTGACCGGCGGAACCGATTCCCCGTATCTCTGGGTGGATGTGAAAGGCGACAGCTGGAAGTTCTTCGACCTCCTGCTGCGCGAGGCGCAGGTCGTCACCACGCCCGGCGCGGGCTTCGGGCGCGCCGGAGAAGGCTACATCCGCATATCCGCCTTCAACAGCCGCGCGAACGTCAAGGAGGCGATCGCACGCCTCTCGAAGGTGCTCGCGCGATGAAAAAGTTGTCTGCGGCGTTCGCGGCAGTCCTTATGGCGGCCGCCGCGCAGGCCGACACTGTCTATCCCGCCGAAGGATGGGCGGACCGCCCCGATCCATGCGCGTCGCCGCTCGCGCGGCGCGGCGGGTCGATCCGTTTCAACGGCGCGCAGTATCCGAAAAGCTTCAACAATTACGTCGATCCGAATTCGTACACCGAAATGACCTTCGGCCTGATGTACGAAACGCTCCTGACGACCGACAGCGTCACATCGGACTACGCGCCGGGACTCGCGCGGCGCTGGACGGTTTCGGACGATCTGCGCGTCTTCACTTTCGAAATCGACCCCGCCGCGAAATGGTCCGACGGCGAACCCGTCTCCGCCGAGGACGTGATATGGACTTTCGATACAATCATGGATCCGGCCAATCTGGCCGGTTCGTTCAGCTCGCTGCTGATCGGTTTCGAGCGCCCCGAAGCGCTTGGCGCGGAGTCCGTTTCGCCTTCCGGGAGGAAATTCCACCGCACTGTCCGTTTTCGCTGGAAAGACAAGACCCCCAGCTGGCGCGCGCTCCTCAACTGCGGAACGTTCTTCATCCTGCCCCGGCACGCTTTTGAAAACCGCAAATTCATCGAAATAGACATGACCGGCGCGGTCGTCAGCGGGCCGTACCGCCTGGCCGAGACCGAATACCAGGTGCAGGCGGTGTTCAAGCGCCGGGCGGACTGGTGGCGCGAGGGAACGCCCGGCGCCGCGCATCTTGCGAATTTCGACACTATCGTGATGCGGTACTATTCGGGCAACGAGAACGCGTTCGAGGCGCTTCTCAAGAAGAAGATAGACGTGTACGCCGCCTATTCCGCCCACATATTCATGAACGAAACGCTCGGCCGGAAGTTTACGCGCAACTGGATAGCCAAGCGCGTAGTCTCCAACCACAAGCCGTCAGGCTTCCAGGGGTTCGCGATGAACCTCCGCAAGCCGATATTCGCGGACGTGCGCGTGCGCCGCGCGCTCGCGATGCTCGTAGACCGCGAAACGATGAACCGCACGCTGATGTACGGCAGCTATTTTCTGCACAAGTCCTATCTCGAGCAGCTGTACGACGAAGCGCATCCATGCACCAACCGGACGTACCGGTTCGATCCGCCGGCCGCGCGCAAACTCCTCGCAGAGGCCGGATGGACGATGAATCCGGAAACCGGCGTTCTCGAAAAAGACTTTCCCGGCGCCGGAAAAGTCCCGTTCAGGTTCACGTTCCTGTCGCGCGAACAGAGCGACGGCAAGTTCCTTGCGCTTTTCGCGGCGACGCTCAGGGAATGCGGAATCGAAATGTCGGTGACGCGCAAGGATTTCGCCGGATGGCAGCGCGACATGGAAAGCTTCTCGTTCGACATGACATGGGCAAGCTGGGGCCCCGCCCTGTTCCCGTGCCCCCGCCCGATGTGGGACTCCCGCGAGGCCGACAGCAAATCGTCCATCAACCTCTGCGGCTTCCGCAATGCGCGCGTGGACGAACTCCTCAAGGCCGAGGACCGCGAGTTCGACCGCGCCAGACGCGAGGACATCCTCCGCGAAATCGACCGCATACTCGTGGACGAGTGTCCGTACATACTCCTCTGGAACACGTCTTCGACGCGCCTTCTGTACTGGAACAAATTCGGCACGCCGGACGCCGTCCTTCCGAAATTCGGAAACGAAACGGCGATCCCCGTGTACTGGTGGGCGGATCCCGGGCGCGAGGAAGACCTCGCCGAAGCGGAAGCCGGCAATCTCGTACTCCCGAGGCTCCGGCTCGATGTCGTCTACGACGAAGTCATGCGCCGCGCTTCCGCCGGGCGGAACCGGACCAAGTGAAAAGCAGGATGCAAAATGGAATTCAAACTTGACAGACCTCTCGTTTTTTTCGATATAGAATCAACCGGCGTCAGCCCGCGCAACGACCGCATAATCGAACTTTCCGGAATACGTATCGCCGTCGACGGAACGGAAGAGTCGCGCACATGGCTTTTGAATCCGCAGATGCCGATTCCCCCGGACTCCGTTTCTATACACGGGATAACCGACGAAAAAGTCGCGAACTGCCCTGCGTTCTCCGATGTCATCGACGAGGTGGACGCTTTCTTCGCAGGGGCCGACGTGGCCGGATACAATTCAGAGCGTTTCGACATTCCGATCCTTGAAGAAGAATATCTCCGCTGCGGGCGCGCTTTCAACATGGAAGACCGCCGCAGCATAGACGTGCAGAAGATATTCTTCAAGCGCGAACCGCGGGATCTGTCCGCGGCCGTGCGCTTCTACTGCGGGCGCAGCCATGAAGGCGCCCACGGGGCGGCGGCCGACGCGCGCGCCACGCTCGACGTGTTCAAGGGCCAGCTTGAACGCTATTCCGACCTGCCGCGCACTCCGGCGGAACTCGAAGAGACGCTGACGCCTCGCGATCCGCTCAACATCGACAGGCTCGGCACGCTCCGCTGGATGCGCGGGGAGCTTTGCGTGAATTTCGGGCGCAAGAAATCGACGCCTCTCAAGGAACTCGCGCGCCAGGACCGCAACTATCTCAAGTGGATAGTGAACGGCGACTTCCCCGTGGAGGCGAGGCTCGTCTGCAAACGCCTGCTCGACAGCGGCGTCCTGCCCGATCCTCCCCCCGAGGCGCTCGCGCAGGCGCGCGCCCAACAGCACGGAAGCCGGCAGCCTGCGGAGCGCCCCGCGCGCTTCGTGCCGCGCAACGCGGCGGCATCCAAGTTCAATTCCTCGCTTTCTGACGCTCTCGGCGCGGCTTTCGGCGGCAAATAGCGCCGCAGCCGGGCAGGACGCGCCGCGCGCCGGTTCAGCCGCCGAGGATGAAATCGCGGAATATCCGCCCTCCCGGCGTCGGCTGCGCTCCGGTTTCTTCCCTGCCGCCGGCCGCGTTTCGGCGCATGCACCGCAGCGCGCTCGTTTTTTCGACAGGCAGATATTCTGTCCACGGTACGGCAATACTGTGCCTTTTCCCGTCGCCGCCGGTCGCTTCCTTCCATTCGACGCGCTCTTCCCCGCGGTATCCGTGCGCCGTGACTTCGATGATGTCTTCGCCGGCCCCTGAAGGGACTCTGACGGTTTTCAGCAGGCACCGCGTAATGCAGCCTTCGGGCTTGAAGCGTTTCTCGCCGCAGTAGTTCGCGGCCGCCTCGCACTCCCGCCGGCACGGAATGTCGCGCGCGCCCGCGCCGCCTTCCTCAAGAGTTTTGAATTCCGTCTCCTGGTAGAGAGGGATGCACAGCAGCGGCGCCAGCGTAAAGTATATGTTTTTGAAATAGCGTTCGTTGAAATCCGAGAAGAACGCCTTTGCGGCGTCGAAGTTCCAGCTGCGGAACGTCGCAGGGTCGGTCCCCAGCGCGGCGTCGCGCAGATGTTCCGGAACGATTATGTTCGTCTTTTTGCGCTTGATGAATGCGAAATCGTCCCCGAAACCTATGGCGGAGTCTTTCATCAGCGACATCATCTGGACTTGCGCGACCGGCGTGAACATCAGACGGAACTGCACTTCGTCGTCTCTGTCTTTTGCGTGGAACCACGTTTCGAATTCCTTGTTGCCCATGAGGGTGAAATTCGAATCGTCGTCGAGATTCCGCGAATACGCGTCGAGGCGGTTCAAACGCCATTTTTTGCGGATGGCGCTCCAGAGATTTCCGTCTTTCCCCGTGAAACCCGACGGCACGCGCGAGAACGACAGATCCGGCGCGCCGTCGTTTCCGTACACCAGAACGGTGCGTTCGTGATATGCCGGAACCGGCTTCGTCACGTAGGCGTGGAGCGTTTCGTGTTTCCGCACTCTGCGGGTCTTGCCGTCCGGTCCTTCTTCCAGTTCCGTCCAGGAAATCTCTTTCGTCCCTTCGTACGTCTCTTCCTCCCACTCCATTTCGAGATTGCGGACGAACGCGAAAGGACTGCCGTTCAAAACACCCGTCAGCGTGGAAAGCGTGGATTTGGTTTCGTCCGAAGAACCGTCCAGCCCGGACAAACCGCCGAGCGATAAGAAACGCCGTTCCGTGAAATACGGATCGAATACGATTTCCGGCATCGCCTTTTCCATGAGACTGGCGGGGATGTCCCAGTCGTAGAGCCGGTTCAGCGGCTCCATCTGCCTCCACCCGGTCTTTTTGTTCTCGGCTATGCGCCCGCGCAGATCGTCCAGACGTTTCGAAACGTTTCTGAAGAACGGTATCGAGGCGATCCCGGCGGCGGCTCCGGCCGCCGCGCCCGCTATCCACGGCCAAAGCGGTTCCGCGCCGCCATGCGCCTTGACTGCGCATACGGCGGCGCAGACGAATCCTGCCGCTGCGAGCAGTCCTAAGAGGATTTTCCGGTTTCTCGCGGAAGACGCCTGGCTCTCGAGTGCATCGGTCTCGGCGACGAGCCTGCGGTTCGCTTCAACGTCCACGCCGGAGCGTTCCGCCAGTTCAAGGAATTTTTCAGCCGCCAGCTTCGAGAATTTCTCGCGCAGTCCGTTCTGGTATCCGGCAAGCGGCCCGGAGATTCCGCCGCTCAAAAGAACGTCCCCCTCGCCTGCGCCTTGACTTCGGCGGAAGCGGTGAACGGAATGCGCGTGGTGTATCCGGAGCGCGCCGCAACAATCTGTTTTACGGGCCAGCTGAACAGATCGGAGTTCCACTGCATCACTGAATCGTTGTAGAGCATCCGGGCGGCGGTGATCTCCTTCTGCAGATAGGCGTTCTGGCGCGCGGCTTCGGCGATCGCTTCGTGCGCCTTCAGGTCGGGATACGCCTCAACCTGCGGGAAAAGCCGCCCGAAGCACGAGTCTATCCTGCCCGCCACTTCGTTTCTCTCGCCGTCGGGCAGCCTGCCGCCGCGGAACGCGGCGACCGCTTTCATGACGTCTTTGTCCAGGTCCACCGCTTTTTCGACGAGCCTTGCGAGGTTTTTCAGGATCTGCACCCTCTGCTCAAGGTAGTTGTCGATCGTGGATGCGTCCGCCTGTATCTTCTGCTGGAGTTTCTGGAAGTAGTTTTTCGCCCCGATTTTCATGAAAAGGAATATCAGTCCGGGGATGATGCCGAGGCACCAAAGGACGATTTCAAAGAATGTCGAACCCCAGCCGACCCGCACGGGCAACTGCTTTTCGATTACGTTTGCATCGCGCCCGCCGGCATTGACGGGACCGGTGACTTCGTCAAGTTCATTTGCCATTTCCACTGCCCTTTCCGAGTGTTTTCGATAAGCGGCGCCGACGGCATGCGCCGGCGTTCGCGCAAGACGGTATTCTACCAAAGGTTTCGCGGCGCGGTCAAACTCGCCGCGGTTTCCCCTCCGGCTCGCCGCTATCGGCCGCACAGACGCTCCCTTGTTGTCGGATGCTTGTTGTTGTTCAGGCAATCCGCGCTTATGGAAGTCTAGAAGCCATGGAAGTTCTAGAAATCTAGAATTCTAGAAACCTAGGCGGGCGCGAGACATTAGACGCGAGACGCGAGTAAATCCTGTCAAACACTCAAACACTCAAACACTTCTCAATTCTGTCAATTTTGTAAATTCTGTCTAAAAACAAATCCTCAGCAGGTAGCAGATAGCGGTTGGCGGATGGCAGTTAGCGGTTGGTCGGTGGTGCGGTGCGCAAGATGTGGCAAGGGTGCCCTCGCCCTTGCAGCAAGGCCGGGGCGGCCTTGCCACACCGACATTTGCGCGCCCTGCCAACTCAACACTTCCATAATGGCAACACTCAACAGGTGCGCGCGCGGGAATTTGCGCATGCGTGAAAAACGCAGATGCGCTTGGATTACAGTGCGTCAATGTCCTGCTGCCGGATCTTGCTTTCACAGTCCATTGCGTATGGTTCCTTCGTTTGTCTCTTTTATGTTTTTTTCCGCTTCGCCGCCAGAGTGCGGGAGCGCGGCGAGGGAGAAATTCGCGATTCCGCATTCCCTGCACAGATCTATCACATTCACGACTGCGCCGTATTCGGCGTCTTTGTCCGCGCGGACGAACACCGGCGTGCCGGGTGCATATTTTCCTATCGACGCGAATATCGCGCGGAGTTCGGTTTCGCCGCGTTCCGCGCCGTTCACCGCGACCGCGCCGCCTTTCTTCACATTCACGGTTATCTCCGCCGCATCGCGTTTCGCAGGCGTCGCAGTGGCCGCGTCCGGGAGCGCTATGTCGATTTCGTTCTCCCACTGCGAGTACACCGAAGCCGTCACGAAAAAGCACAGAAGCAGAAACACCACGTCCATGATGGCCGTCATCTGCAGCGCAGGCTTCGCGGCGCGCGCGTTTTTGCGGAAATTCATCTGGCCGCTCCGAGGAGTCTGCCGAGTTCCGCCGCGTCCACGGAAGATTTCGGATGCGGATTCTGCGCCGCGCCGGGGGCGGCCGCGCGTGTCGCGCGCGCGGCGTCTTCAATCGCGTCTGCAAGATCCTCCGCCGCAGTCTCGAGGAGTTCCGCGCGGCGCGCGGCGCGCCTGCGCAGAAAAGCGTACGCCGCGAGGACCGGAATCGTAAGCGCGAGGCCGAATACCGTCGTCACGAGCGCCTGGGTCACGCCCTGCGCGAGCGAAACGGGCTTTGCCGCCGCTATGTCGCTTGCCACCGAACCGAAGGCGCGGAACATTCCGAGCACCGTGCCGAGAAGTCCGGTCAGCGGGGCGATTGACGCTATGTCGAGGAGATATTCCACGGTCATGTTCATGCGTTCGGCGATGCGCGATCCGCACGATTCCATCGCGGAACGCGCCCTTGCCGGGCCGTCTTCGCCGCCGGAGACGGAAAGAGCCGCTTCGGCTATTTCCGCAAAGGCGCATTGCGAGCGTTCCGCCATCCTGAGCGCCGTTTCGCGGTCGCCTTTGCGGACGGCGTCGCACACGTCGCCGGCGAAGGCCGCGGCTGCGACCGCCGAAACGCGCTGCGAGACGGCTATGTAGATTGCGAGCGCGAGCGCCACGGTGGAAAGCCCCGCGAGGAGCCACATGATCCAGCCGCCCCACTCCCAGGCCTGCATGAACGTGATGCCCCGCGCTACGGCTCCGGCGGAGGCGTCCGCCGCCGCCGCGATCAATGTGTAAGACATGGCAAAACTCCGTGCGGTGTTTCAGGAAACTTTCAGAAGGGCGTCTCGGCGGGCGCGGAATTCAGCGGCGCGGCGCGACGTTTCCGCTTCGAGGGCGGCGACGCGTTTTTCGTACATGTCCCAGTCGAGACCGGCCGTCGCGCCTTCGTGCGTCTTGGCGGCGACCGCCGCGTCCGGGTCTCCCGCCGAAAGTTCTTCGAGATGCGAGCGCACATGGTGGTACGCCTCGCGCCAGGGAACCCCGCGGGCCACCATGCCGAGCGCGGCGTCCGTGGCGAAAACGCCGGGAATGAATCCTGCGCGGAGCCGGGCTTCGTCGATCTCCACGCTCGCGACGAGTCTTTCGAGAATGCGCAGCGTGGCCCGCGTCAGCGAAAGCCCCTTCATGTAGAGGCCCTTGCAGTCCTGGAGGTCGCGATTGTAGCCGCCGGGCATCGCGTGAAGGATGCCGAGCGCGGCGCAGGAAAGTCCGCAGACCGTAGCCGTCTTCGACCGGACGAGTTCGAGCAGGTCGGGATTGTATTTCTGCGGCATGATGGACGATCCGGTGCAGAATTCGCGCGGAAGCCTGAAATATCCGAACTCCGGCATCGAGAACAGGATCAAGTCTTCTGCGAGGCGCGACAGCACCGTCATCATCTGCGCAAGCGCGCAGAGAAGGGCCGCTTCGTTTTCGCCGCGCGCCATCGACGCGCCGAAAACGTTGTGGAGCGGGCGCTCGAAGCCGAGGAGATCCGACACGAGCTTCCGGTCGAGCGGAAGGGGCACGCCGTAGCCTGCGGCCGAGCCGAGCGGGCAGAGGTCGTTCATTTTGTAGGCGGCTTCGAGCGGCAGGAACTGGTCGAGGATCATTTCCGCGTGGCCTGACGCCCACACGCCGACCGAGGACGGCATCGCGGGCTGCAGATGCGTGCGGCCGACGAGCGGGACGCGGTCGTGGTTCTTTCCGAATTCAAGCAGCCTGCGCGCGAGCCGCGCCGCTTCGGCTTCGAGGCCCAGGATGGAATCTTTGATGTGCAGCCGCACGTCCACGGCGACCTGGTCGTTGCGCGAACGCCCCGTGTGGATCTTGCGGCCGAGGTCGCCGAGCTTTTCGGTGAGACGGCGCTCCACGGCCATGTGCACGTCCTGGTCGGATTCGAGTATCTTGAATTCGCCCCTTCTGGATTCGGCGACGAGCGCGGCGAGTTCGCGCTTTACGGCGGCCGCCTCTTCAGGCGTCGCGACAGGCGGTTCCACCGGCATTCGCGAAAGCATCGTCACATGCGCCGCTGTGCCGAGGCAGTCCCATTCGGCAAGCGCGAGATCGAGCACCGGATCGTCCCCGACGGTATAGTCGAGGACGTCGGGGTCCACCGCTCCGGTTATGGTTTTCGTGGAGGTTTTTTCAGTGTTTTGCATGTTTTGCGATCCGTTTTTTGAAGTCTGTCACGGGAGGCGCACGACGCGCACGGACGGCTGCGCGGCCGCCGACGGAATTCTGAAAAACACCATTGCATTTCCCTCGTGCGGGACGTCCACCGCGTATTTCCCGGTCGCGGACGCTATTTCGATTTTGCCGGACGCGGGGCGGTCTATGCGCGTTTCCCACACGGTCTGCGGAAGAGCGGTCCAGCTGCGTATGTCCGCGCCTACGGTTCCGGCGTGCCATCCGGCGGCGGCGATCCTCGAGAGCATGAGCATGGTCTTTGCGCGACCGCTTGCGTTATGCTCCGCGATGCCCAGCGCTATCTGAGTGCCTGTTTTCACTATCGTGCGCGTGATTTCGCGCGCGAGCGCTCCGCGCATGTAGACGTCGTATTCCGTTTTCATCAGGGCGTCCACGTCCTGCAGCATTTCCATCTGCGCGACGGCGGAACCGTTCGACACGCGCCAGCCTGCTCCGGCGGCGGCGCGTTTTCTGAGTTTCGGAAACGCCATTCCGGAATAGAGCACGTATTTGTTGAGCCCCGGAATCAGAAACAGCGGCAGGTCGATCCGCCACTCTTCGCGGACGGGGCAAAGCCCGTCTTCCACGTACACCCATATCTGGCCGGACGGCTTTTTCACGGCGGAAGCGCATTCTGCGGCGTCGCGCGCCAGGGTGGCGTTCCCCCGGCGCAGTTCCGCGACTTCGCGCAGCGACGCCTGGCCGCCGGTTCCGTCGAGCCAGCGGAAGATGCCGTTCACATGGGAGGCGTACGCATTGACGTAGTCCTTGCGGGAAAGCGTCTCGATCCTGCCGCCGTTCGCCATGTCGTAGCCGCAGCCGTCGTAGATGCTCTTCGCCAGGCCTTTGTCCGACAGGGCGCCGGCCGCGCCCTTGCCGTCGTCCCCGGCGTTTCCGTCTTCGCCTTTTTCCTTCCTGTACGCGGCCGAATCCTGTTCAAGACGCTCCGCCGCGGCGGAAATGTCTTTCTTCCGTTCGTCGAGCCACATGTCCTGGTGCGCCTGCGAACGGTTGAGCTCGCTGCGGGTCGCGTTCGAATGTCCGAGCGAGGCGTAGATCTGCGCTTTGTAGAGACATGTGAAAATCCTGTCCTGTCCGCCGCCGTCGTAATTGAACGAAGTGTCGTTGTTCAGCATGGCGAGCGCGCCGTCGCCCGTCTGGGCGAAGACCGACTTCGCGTCTTCGTTTTCGAAAACGTCCTCCGTCCCGTTGAATTGCTCGAGGGCTTCTTTGTTTTTGCCTGCGAACATCAGCGCGGTTCCGGCGTGGAGGCGCCACAGGCACTCGTTCTTGTCCTTGTCTTCCGAAAGTTTAGAAACCTCTTCGGCGGCTTTTTCGTAGTTTCCGGCGGAAAAATCGCGCTCGTAGTCGCGCAGGATTTCTTCGGTGGTGCGGCATCCCGCGCCCGCGACCGCCGCAGCCGCCGCGAAAAGCGCGATTTTCGTTTTCACTGTTTTCATGGTCTTTGACTCCTGTGTCGCCGGTTGCCAAAAAAGGTGCGGTTGGAATTATATCAAAACGGCGGCTGCGCCGCACCGTC
>CACYEO010000188.1 GCA_902773475.1 uncultured bacterium
TACCAAAGGACACGAAAATGAAAAAAATCGCATTTTCCGCGCTTTTCGCCGCCGTCGCGGCGCTTACGGCGTTTGCCGATGCCGGCAATGAAGTCAACTCCGTCAATACGTTCGGCGTCATGAAAATTCCCGCTTCCTCCATGACGAACGCCTTTGCCGTTCCGTTTGGTGGATTCAGTGCGACGGGGGATGCGCCGAATACGCTTTCCAACCTGTTGCAGAAAACGGCCATTGATATCGGCACGAAGGCTTACATCTGGAATCCCGGCAACAGCAGATACGATGTCTATTCGTACAATGGTACTGTCTGGGCACCTCAGACTGTTGTTCAAGTGCAACAGACCGGCGTGTCGGAGGGAGAGAGTGTGTCCGAGTCTGTAAAGGCGGTAGCCACGGGCACTGGATTCTTCCTTGTTTTCCCAAGTGCCGAAGAAGAAAGGTATGTTTATCTCTTCGGACAGGCTCTTACAAACGATTACGATACCGTGACCGTCGCCGCCAATACAACGGCGCTTATTGCTCCTGCGTCAACCAATTGCGGTTATACCGTAAGCCTGACTGGTATCGAGGGAACGCAGTCTACATTGGACCGTTCGGCAATCTCCAAAGTTGGCGACAGCATACAGATGCTCGGCGACGGCGGGAAGACCTACTACAGAATCGGCGACGTGTGGAAGTACAAGAACCTTCTCGGTTGGGTGTCGGCGGGGACAATCAACCTTCCCGCAGGATCTGCTTTCTGGTACACGAACAGGGGCTCGAGTCCGATAAGAATAACGCTTACGCCCGCGCCCGCGCCGTAAGTGAAGCCTGCCAATCAGAATTTTTGATTTGATGAAAGGATTGCGACAATGAAAAGTTTTATAAAAGGTTCGCTTGCCGCCGCGCTGGCGGCGGTTGCGACGGCTGTGTCGGCCGATTATCTGGCGTGGCGCGTTTCCGGCAGTGAAAACCGCGATTACTCGTATGCGCAGATATACTATGCGTCATCGTACAATGATCTAAACAACTCGACGGTTTATGATTCTTCTACAGCGCTCAACAACTACCTTGACAACCAAGGCACGAGTACTTCGGCGCTTGCCGATGATTATTCGCCGAGCAGCGAGACAAAGATCAGCAAGGGGGCGATGGATACGGGCGCGTCGTTCCTCGTTGATACGTCGCAAATTGCAAATTACGGCACTCAAGGGTATTCTTTCTATGTCCTTCTTTTCAATGCGCAAGACCAGGCGCGGTATGTGACCGACTTGGGGCCGGGGGGATCGACAATCGCGACGTATTCCGACTTGGCGAACAACTATGTGGATGCGCTTACGGTCGAGGCTCTTCACTCTTCCGCCGTAATGGCTGCCGAGGGGTTTGTCATTCCCGAGCCGGGATCGGGGCTTTTGCTCCTTGTCGGTTCTGCGATGATGCTGCTCCGCCGCAAACGCGCCGCATAAGTTTTTGCTTCGTGATATTGACAGACAGGTTTGCATATCATGCCGCTTGAAGGAGAAGAAGCGGACTTGTCAGTGCCGGAAACGGCACTGACTGTTCGTTATTTGAAATGGGATATATTGCTGGCGGTTTTGCTGGCAGGCCTTGTTTTCGCCGGGCTTACGGCGTGGTCGCATCCGCTTATGCATCCTGCGATATGGCAGGATGCGGCGGTTGCCGCGGGGGTCCGGCCGCCCCATTCGATGCAGCACGGGCTGTGGACGCTGCTCGTTTCCGGGGTGTACGCGATTCCGAACATCGGAACCGGGACGTACGCGCTTGCGCTGCTGGGGCGGATCGGGCTGTCGCTCGCGACCGTTCTGGCGTATTTCTTCTTCCGCGAGTTTCTGTTCATCACAATGCGCGGGATAGTGCGGCGGAAACGCCGCGCCGAAATGCTGCAAAGGTTCTTTTCGTTTGTCGCGGCGTCTTCATTCGCGTTTTCCGTTCCGGTGTGGCAGCTTGGGCATTCGTTCGCGCCGGACACCCTCACGCTCGTATTGATGTGCGGCACGCTGCTCGCTTTCATAAACTTCCTGCGCGGCGGATCGCTCGTTTCGCTATACGTTTCGATCTACATGACAGGCGTTCTTGTGGGGAACAGCCCGCTTGCGCTTGTCCTGGCGGCGTTCATGTGGCTGGCCTACTATTCGCTCACCAGGCACGTGTTCGCTTTTTCGACGCCGCTTTCCGACCTTGCGGTGGAGCAGTCGTCGCGCTGGCACATGACGCTTCTCGCCATGGGGGGCGTGGCGACGTCTTTCGCCTTGAACGCTTTCGTGTTCATCGCGAAGAACGGTCTGGGGCCTGTCGGCGAAACGGTGTCGGCCGTGCCTTTGATGCTCGTATCGCAGTATGCGGGGCTGCTTTCCGGCGCCGCCACGCCTATCGGGTGGGTGATGTTCTTTGCGGTGGTGCTGGTTCCGTTTCTCTTCTGCACGCTTCTTCTTCCCGCGTCCTCTGACGAGGAGAAGATCCTTCCGTACGGGATAGGCTTCATATACGTGCTTTGCTCGCTCATTGCGTTTTCGCAGCTGGGCGGATTCTCCAAGTTCTGGATATGGGATCTGACATGGATGACGGGGCTTGCCTTCCAGCCGGCGATATCATCGCGCGAACTCGTGATGCTGATGGTGTTCCTGTGCTCCGCGACCCTTCTTTCCGCGATGGCGGTTCTGGGGATGGAGTTCTACTGCCGCGACCACAAGTACATAGTGCGCCGTCTGTACGGGGGCGGGGACGAAGAACTGCCCGAGCAGCAGGTGAAGGGCGTTGGGATGCTCTCGTTCTTCTCGCGCATTCTGCAGATAATCGTCCCGGCCGGAGTGCTCGCGGCGATTCTTTTCGGCTGCGTGTGGCGGTGCCGCCAGCCCGGGATGCGCGTGATGATGTCTATGATACGCGCATACGTGCAGGTGGTCCTTTCCGAGACTGAAGGCTGCCGGACGGTCTTCACCGACGGCTTTTTCGATCCGTTGATAGAGTTGTACGCCAAGCGCATGCAGAACAGGGAGCTTGTGACGGTGTCGATGCTTCCGGACGATTCCGCGTACGCGAGGTTTCTGCGCCTGCGCGCGTGCACTTCGCAGGAAGACGCGCTTGCGCTTGCCGAAAGCAAATCCGGGCATACGCTTTTGAAAAAGTGGATGAGACGCGACGGCGCGGGAGCGTCCAAAGGCTACGCCGTGGAGAACGGCCTTGAAGTATGGCTGCAGGAGAACATGCCGCTTCCTCCGGTGGGCGCGGTGGTTTCGCAACCGTCGTGGGGCGTGGACTCTCCGGCCCTGAAGAAAGGCAGAAAGGCGGCTTTCGACCTGGCCCGCGGAATTTTCGAGTGCTACAAAGGGCGCAACGGAGTGGTGGAGCAGTGCCACGACGAAGCGGTGCGCAACAAGTTCTACAGCGTCCAGTTCTCGCTTGCGATCGCCGCCAAGTACCGCGCGGACTGGGAAGACGGCGTGGCGGGTCTCATATCGCGCAAGAGCGACGCCGCAACGAAGGAAGAGGAGGCTCTGCAGCGGCGCCTTGTGGCGCAGTCGATAGAGGATTCCAACCTCCGGCACGAACTCGACTCCAAAAATCCGATAGTTTCCGACCTCAGAAAGATGGAAGAGCGCCGCAACCAGCTTGCGCAGCAGCAGCTGACGCCGCGCGAACGCCTTCAGATCGCGATGACGCGCGAGGCGTACGGCGAAGCGTTCGGGGCGGCCAACATCATACGCAATTCGATGCCCAACGACTACGACGCGAATTTCGCCTTCGCCATGTACTACATGGAACGGCGCCAGTGGGCGCGGTCGGAAGAGTTCTTCAAACGCTGTCTGAACGTGCGCCCGCACGACACGCGCGTCTACAACAATCTTGCGTGTACGCAGATGCGGATGCACAAGTTCAACGCGGCCGAACGCAACATTGCGCGCGCGCTCGAGCTGAATCCCGGATCGGCTCCGCTTCTGCGCACCCAGCGCGAAATACGCGAGGCCCGCGAAGCCATAGAGAGCGGGATGCTCGACAAGACCGCCCTGTGACGGTGCGTTCCGCAAGTCTCACGGCAAAGGCGCAACGATGAAACTGGCATTGTACGCAAACATCGTATCGCCTCACCAGATGCCATTGGCGCGCGAACTTGCGCGCACCGTCGGGGAGGACGGTTTCCGCTACGTCTACGTGGAAGAGTCCGAGCCCGGGCGCGCCGCGCTCGGCTGGTCTGAGAAACTCGAGCCGTGGTGCGTGAAAGCGCCGGACGCGGGCGATATCGTGGAAACCTGCGAGGTTCTTCTTTCCGGCGTGCGCGACATCGGGCTGTTCGAGAGGCGCTCCGCGCGCGGGCTTGCGACGTTCTGCATGGGCGAGCGTTTCTTCAAGCCGCTTGCGACGTTCTGTTTCGCAGGCCGCGTTTTTTCCGTGCCCGGACGGTTCAGGCTCTTCCATCCGGGCTACAGGAGAATGGCGCGGAGGTTCGCCAGGCTTCTGGCCCGGGACGCGAAGTTCAGGTATTTTCCGGTCGGCGTATATGCGCTTCGCGACATGGAACTCATTTGCGCGAAGTTCTGCGGCGATGCTTCCGTAGCGCACCGCAAATCGACGCTTTGGGGGTATTTCGTCGCGCCCGGGCGTCCGGATCTTCGCGCGGCTCCCGATCCGGACTGTCCGGTCCGCGCGTTCTGGATTGGAAGATTTCTGCATTGGAAGCATCCCGACACTGCAATCCGCGCGGTCTGCCGGCTTGCGCAGGATGCGCACGGGCGCGGCGGGCAGCCGCCTGTGGTTCTCGATATGCACGGCACGGGGCCGGAAGAATGCAGTCTTCGCGATCTTGCATCCGGCTTCGAGGATTGCGTAAGAATCATGCCGCCCCTTCCGATCGCGTCGGTGCGCGAAGCGATGCGAGTCCATGACGTCTGCATCGTGACGAGCGACGGCATGGAAGGCTGGAACGCCGGAGCAAGCGAGGCTCTGGAAGAAGGCATGCGCGTGGTCGGCACGTTTGAGGCAGGAGCGACCGCCACCATTCTGCCGCCGGAAGAGCTGTTCCACGCCGGCGACTGGCGCACCCTTGCCGCGCTGCTTTCCAAAGGGCGGATTCCCGGTCCCGGCATAGGCGAGTGGACTGCAGCGAAAGCGGCCGAATGCCTGTTGTCCGTTGCCCGGATATAAAGCTGTAGCGGCTTCAATTTTGGGCGCATCTGTGTTTTTCACCCATCCGGTTTGAGATTGGAAACAACCGGAACAACTGGAAAAAACAACGAGCGCGCGCCAAAGGA
>CACYEO010000189.1 GCA_902773475.1 uncultured bacterium
GCGCGCCGAAGCGCTATGCAAATCGTCGAACGTTCCCGCCGCCACGTATCTCGCCTATCCGCCGCCGCGCGGATTCGAAAAACTCCCGCGCGGCGTCCGCGTGGAATCCGTCCCGGGCTATGCCGAGGGCGCGTTTGTGGTGCAAGACCCCGCGACGGCCGCCGCGGTGGAACTTCTCGACGTGCGGCCAGGTCTGAGGACGCTCGATTTCTGCGCCGCTCCCGGAGGAAAGACCGCCCAGATCTTCTGGCGGCTCGGCGGCGGGACGCTCGTCGCGGCGGAGCCGAACGCCGCGCGCCGCGCGCGGCTCGTGAAAAACATGCGCCGCGTTGTCCGCGGGTCCTCTTCCGTTTCGGTTGTCGAAACGCCGCCTGAAGGCGCACTCTTCGACCGCGTTCTTGCCGACGTCCCATGCTCCAACACCGGAGTCCTGCGCAGAAGGCCGGACGCGCGCTGGCGGTGGAGCGAAAAGAAACTGCGCTCGCTCGTCGCGCTCCAGCGGGAGATACTCGAACGCGCGGCGGCGTTCGTCGCGCCGGGCGGGATTCTCGTCTACTCCACCTGCTCTGTCGAGCCTGAGGAAAACAGAGAGGCCGTCGAGTCGTTCCTGTCGTCCCGCGGCGGATTCCGCGTTGCCGGCGAAAAAGCGTCGCTGCCGGACGTGTCCGGCAGCGACGGCGCATACGCATGCGCGCTTGCGCGTATTGCGTAGAATCGCGCAGTCCGCTATTCAAGCCTTCCCGTGTAGGCTTTTTCCGCGGCGGTGTCGAGCTTGGCCGAGAAGAACGCTTCCGCCGCCTTCTCTCTTTCCTTGTCCCACGGGCGCGGATTGTTGCGAAGCTGCACCGCCCAGAGTTTGAGGCGTTTCCTGTGCCAGTTCACCATGCAGTTCGTGCCGTGCGCTCCGCCGTGGCCGAACCATTTGCCGTCGCCGTCCTTCTCGGGGGCGGTGAGTCCCAGCGAATATCCGCCCATGCCTTTCGGCCGCGTGGATTTCGCGAGAATCTCCTTGACGGTCTCTTCCTTGAGGATGCGCACGCCGTTTTCGCCGGCTCCGAGATTCATCAGCATCGTGTAGAACTTGAGCTGGTCGCGCGCCGTCGTCCACAGGCCCGCGCCGGCGGACGGGAAAACGCGGTCGTCGCCGAACGGCGTGTTCATTTCCGGCGTCGCGCCTATGCGCACCGCAGGCTTGTCTTTGACGCATCCGTAGAGCCACAGGCGGCGGGCGAGCTGTCCGGCGTCGGGACGGAACGTCGTGTCTTTCATGCCGAGCGGATCGAGCACGCGCTGTTTCAGGAAGTCTTCCCAGCACATCCCGGTCACGGCTTCGACGACTGCGGCGCCGATGTCGATCCCGACGTTGGAATACCTCACCGCCGTGCCCGGCTCGAAAAGGAGCGGAGCCGCCGCCGCAGTCGCCGCGACGCTTCTGAGCGGCATTCTGCGCGACCATCCGCCCATCGACTGGTAGTTTGCAAGCTCGAACGGAAAGCCGCCGGTGTGGTTCATGCACATGCGGACCGTGAGCGCGTTCTTCGCCTTGGCGAGGATGCGTTCGCCTTTCCTGCCTTTCTTTTCGACCCAAAGCGTCTTGAATTCCGGAAGATACTTGGACACGGGGTCGTCCAGTTTTATCCGGCCTTCTTCCACGAGAATGGCGATTGTCACGCCGCAGAAGCCTTTCGTCTGCGAGCACTGCATGTACATGGAGTCCAGCGTGACCGCTGATTTTGTTTCGGGGTCGGCGTATCCGGCGCAGACCGTCTCGCGGCGGTCGCCGTCGATGAATACGGATATCGCGCCGGGCAGCCGCCCGCTGGAAATATACGGGGCGAGCGCCGCTTCGGTCGGGTTGGAGGTTTTCGCGGGCGCGTTTTGCGAAACGGCCGCCATCGCGGCTGCCGGGAATGCGGCGGCAAGTATCGATCTTTTCGTCATTTGCAGATTCCTTTCGTTTCAAAAAAAAGTGCGCTCCTTTGCGGAGCGCACTTGCAGATGCCGGAAAATCCGGCTTTTTACTTCTTGGCGGCCTTCTTCGCAGGAGCCTTCTTCGCGGGAGCCTTCTTGGCGGGCGCGGGCTTCTTCGCAGGAGCCTTCTTCACGGCGACTTTCTTGGCGGGCGCCTTCTTCGCGGGAGCGGGCTTCTTCGCAGGAGCCGGTTTCTTCACGGTTTTAGGAGCAGCTTTCTTTGTGGAGGCCATTTCGTTTTTCCTTGTTTACGTTTTGCGCGATCGGCGGCTCGAGCCGCCTGTCAACCGCGCAACGCGAATGATACGCATTCCTGCGGAAAACGCAAGCGGATTTTCGCGTTTTTCACTGAAAATCTTTTAAAACGCCGTTTTCAAGGGGTCGAATCGCGCAAAAACATGCTTCGCGCGATTCGCCCGGCGGGAAATTCCGCGCGCGCGGAATTGTCAGAAATGGTACGTGACGGTGAATCCTACGCAGTGCGCAAAGGATTTCGCGGTGTCGAAATGGTACGTCGTCGCGTATGGGTACGACGACGCGCCGGAGTTGATGTTCCTCGCGTCGGAGACCTGGTAGATCAAGCTGTAGTTGATCGCGAAGTCCCAGTTTTCGAGACGGTATCCAAGCCCGCCCGAAAAGATGTGGCGGTCGCCGGGGGGAAGCATCGTCGAGCCGAGATTGTCGTGCGAAGGATCGAAGTCGTACGCGTAGCCGAGCATCACGTTGAAGCGTTCCGTCACGTCGTACGCTCCGCCAAGTCCGATTCGGAACGTATCGTGCCAGCGCAGCCATACGGGGTTCGGTCCGCGCGGAGTGTTGAAGTATGCGACAGGCACTGACGACCATTCAGTCCATGTGACGTCCGCGCCCAGGTGCCAGCGTTCCGCAGGATCCCAGTTGACGCCCAGGATGATCGATTGCGGCAGGTGGAGCCTTGCGGATGTCGGGCCGTCCGAGGCTGCGGCGGTCTGCCGGATCGACTGTTCGGCCATCTTCCCGTACGGCGAATCCACGACCGAATAGCTTGTGCGCGTGGTGCCGCGTATGTTGGTTTTGATGCGCGAACGGTACGTCAGGCCCACTGAAAGGTTGCTCGCGATGTTGTATGCTATGCCGAAGTTGTACCCCAGGGAGCACAGATCTTTTCCGCGGATGTGCGCTTCGACCGCTCCGAGCCTGCCCAGCTGCGGCGCGTTGGGGTTGCCTGCGGAGATGTTCTTTTTCTGGTCGAACATGATCGCCATCACGCGCAGACCCGCCGCGATCGAAAAATCGTCAGACACCTTGTACGCGAGGTTCGGGTTTACCGTGTATCCTTCGATAGTCGTTTCGGTCGTGTCGAACGCCAAAGGCCAGTCGGTTTTGTATTTGGTGCCCAGACCGAAGTCGGCATACCCGCCGACGCCCATGAAGAACCCTCCCCCCAGTTCCTGCGATGCGTAGACGCCTGGAATGATGAACCATCCGGAATTCATTTTCTGCCCGTGCACTCCGTTCACCTTCGTGTCGGAGCGCGGATTCATCAGGGACGCCCCCACCGTGAACCATGTTCCTGTCAGGGATGTCAAAGTCGCCGGGTTGTAGTAGTTGGCGGATGCATCGTTCGCCTTGCCGACTAGAGCGCCTCCCATCGCGTTTCCTCTTGCGGACATTTCGTACAGGCCGAATCCCGCGCCATGCGCGGCGGTAGCCGTCAGCGCGGCGGCAAGCGTTGCAACAGTCGTTTTCTTCATGATTTTTCCTGATTGGTCGAAAAACAGTGTGACAGTTTACCGATTTTTGTCACAGTGCGCAAGCCCAAAGTTTTTCCGCGATTCTGCGCCCTTGCAGCAAGGCCGAGGCGGCCTTGGCACTCCGGCATTTGCGCGCCCTGCCGGTTCAAGGGGCTTGGCCCCGCGCCGCGGTTTCCCCTCCGGTTCGCCGCGAAACGCTCTCTCGTCTCATGTCTGTCGTCTCTCGTCTCTAGAATCCTAGAATCCTAGAATCCTAGGCGGGCGCGAGACATTAGACGCGAGACGCGAGTAAATCCTGTCAAACACCCAAACACCCAAACACTCAA
>CACYEO010000190.1 GCA_902773475.1 uncultured bacterium
GTGGACCGCGAGCGCGAGCGCGTTTCGCTGGGTCTCAAGCAGACCACGCCCAATCCCTGGGAGTCCATCCTGGAGCGCTTCCCCGTCGGAAGCCGCGTTTCGGGCACGGTCGTCAATCTCGCCCCCTACGGCGCGTTCGTCGAAATCGCCCCCGGAATCGAAGGCCTCGTGCACATTTCCGAGTTCTCCTGGACCAAGCGCGTCGCCCGCGCGAGCGATATGGTGTCCGTCGGCGATGAAGTGCAGGTCGTCGTCCTTTCCGTGGACGTCGACAACCAGAAGATCGGACTTGGCATCCGCCAGACGCAGGCGAACCCCTGGGACACCGTCCAGGACCGCTACCCCGTCGGCAGCCGCGTGACCGGCAAGGTCCGCAACTACACGCCGTACGGCGCGTTTGTGGAGCTGGAAGAAGGCATCGACGGCATGATCCACGTGTCCGACATGTCCTGGACGCGCAAGATCAACCACCCCTCCGAAGTCCTCCAGAAGGGACAGACCGTGGAGACGGTGGTTCTCGACGTCAATACGAAGGAACAGCGCATTTCGCTTGGTCTCAAGCAGGCCAGCGACGATCCGTGGATGACGATCGCCTCGAAGTACGAAGTCGGAAGCATCGTGAAGGGCAAGGTTTCCAAGATCGCGTCCTTCGGCGCGTTCGTGGAGCTCGAGGACGGCGTGGACGGCCTCGTCCACATATCGCAGATCTCCGACCAGCACGTCGAAAAGGTCAAAGACGCCCTCCAACCCGGACAGGAAGTCGAAGCCCGCGTCACGAAGGTCGATCGCGCAGAGCGCCGCATCGGACTTTCCATCCGCGCGATGTCGATGACCGACGAAGAGCTCAAGCAGCTCCAGGACGAAGCGGCTTCCGAAACCGAAACCCAGGAAGGTCCCAAGCCCGGCGAACCCCTCGGCGGACTCGCGGCCGCGTTCGACAACGCGTTCGAGTCCGTGGAATGGCAGCCCGGCGAGGCCGCGGAAGAAACCAAGTAATCTTCAAAGGAGACAAGACAATGTCAAGAGTCTGCGAATTCTGCGGAAAAGGCCCGTCCGTCGGCAACACGATAGTGCGCCACGGTTCGCCCAAGTACAAAGGCGGCATCGGTCTGCACACCACCGGCATCACGAAGCGCCGCTTCCTGCCGAACCTGCACACCGTGCGCATCAAAGACGACGCCGGCAACACCCGCCGCGTCAAGCTGTGCGCCCGCTGCATCAAGTCCGCCAAGATACAGAAAGCCTGAAAAAGGCGTCAAGGCGCTGAATGCACCACTCCCCGGCGGGCCGTGCCCCCGGGGAGTTTCGATATTGCGAAGGGAGACGGAAGACATGATACAGGCAAAATGCGAAGGCGGAGTGACGTCGGCCGCGGGTTTCCGCGCGGCCGGCGTTGAAGCGGGAGTGCGCCACGCCGGGCGCAGGGATGTCGCGCTTTTGGCGGCGGACTCTCCGTGCTCCGCGGCCGCGATGTTCACTACGAACGCCGTGGCCGCCGCGCCAGTGGTCTACGACCGCGCGGCGGTGGCCGGCGGACGCGCCCAGGCGATTCTCGTCAATTCCGGCATCGCCAACGCCTGCACCGGCGAAAAAGGCCTGGCCGACGCGCGCAAATGCGCCGAAGCCGCGGCCGCCGCGCTCGGAATCGACCCGTCTCTCGTTCTTGTCGCCTCCACCGGCGTGATCGGCAGGCGCCTGCCCGTCCCGGTCATGGTCAAGGGCGCGGCGGCGGCCGCCGCCGCGCTCTCGCGCGGATCCGCAGCCGATGAAGACGCTTCGCGCGCCATAATGACGACCGACACCAGGCCGAAACGCGCGTCCGTCGCCGTGAAGATAGGTTCGCGCAAGGTGACCGTCGGCGGCATGTGCAAAGGCTCCGGGATGATCGAGCCGAACATGGCCACCATGCTCGGCTTCATCACTACGGACGCTGCGATCTCACCCGCAGCCCTGAAGCGCGCCTTGAAACTCGCCGTCGCCAAGTCGTTCAACCGTGTCGTTGTGGACGGCGACGAATCGACCAACGATTCCGTGTTCGTTCTCGCGTCCGGCGCGGCGGGGAACAAGACGATCTCGTCCGGCACCCCGGACTTCCGCGTTTTCACCGAGGCCCTTTCGGCGGTGTGCGTTTCGCTCGCGCGCCAGATGGCGGCGGACGGCGAAGGCGCCACGAAGTTCGTCACCGTCACCGTGCGCAACGCCGCCACGGAGCGCGACGCGGAACGCGCGGCTCGCGCCATAGCGCGCTCCCCTCTCGCCAAGACCGCCTGGTTCGGCAAGGACCCCAATTGGGGCCGCGTCCTCGCCGCCGCCGGATATTCCGGTGCGAAGGTGGACGACCGCAGGGCCGAAGTCTTCTACGGCAGGACGTGGGCCTACCGCAAAGGGAAAGTTGCCGACGCCGCACAGCTTGCGAAACTCGCCGGTGAGCTCGAAAAGAAAGAGCTCGACGTGATCGTGGATCTCCACCTCGGCAAGGCCTGCGCTTCGATATACACGTGCGACTTCTCGCTCGACTACGTCCACATCAACGCGGACTACACCACGTGAGCGCGCCTTTCCGCACCGGTCTCGGTTTCGATTCGCACGTGTTCGATCCGTCGCGCCCGCTGAAACTCGGCGGGGTGGAAATACCCGGCGCGCCGGGTCTGCGCGGACATTCCGACGCGGACGCGCTTCTGCACGCCGTGATCGACGCGCTTTTCGGCGCGGCCGGCCTGCCCGACATAGGCGCGCATTTCCCCGATTCCGATCCTCGCTGGAAAAACGCCGATTCGGCGGAACTTCTCGCCGTCGCGGTTGCGGAAGTCCGCGCTCTCGGCTGGACCGTCGGCAACGTGGATGCGACGGTCGTGGCGGAAACGCCGAAGCTCAAGCCGCACGTCGCTGCGATCCGCTCGCGCATCGCGTCGCTGCTCGGCTGCGCGGAGGGTGACGTGTCGGTTAAGGGCAAGACCAACGAAGGCATGGACGATATAGGCGCGCGCCGCGGCCTGTGCGTGCATGCCGCGGTCCTTCTGTATCGCAGCGGGGCTTTTTGATATACTCCCGCGCGACGGAAGGGTGAAATGCCATACGTAGAATTCCATAGATTCATACTTGCGGCTGTTCTCGCCATGGCGCGCATCCTTGCCGCTTTCTCCGTGTGCCCCGCGCTCGCCGATTCGATGATCCCCGGCGTCGCGCGCCGCGCCGCCGTCCTTGGGCTTGCGATTCCCGTGATTCCGGCCGTGTATGCTTCGATGCCCCCTGGCGAACCGGTCTGGTGGGCGGTCGCGTTCGCGGCGGCGAAGGAAGTGTTCATCGGGGCCTTGATAGGATTCTTCGCGGCGGTGCCTTTCTGGATTGCGGAAAATGTGGGCAACCTGATAGACAACCAGCGCGGCGCGACCATGGGCGAAGTCTATTCCCCGCTCAGCGGCACGCAGGTTTCGACCACGGGCATATTCTTCACGCAGATAGTGTCCACCGTGTTTTTCATAGGCGGCGCCGTTTTTGTCTTTCTCGGCGCGATATACAAAAGCTATTCCATCTGGCCCGTGTTTTCCGGCTGGCCGGCGTTCACCCCCGGCGCGCCGCTCGAAGCCCTCGGCACGCTCGACGGAATGCTCCATGTCACGCTTGTGATAGCCGCGCCTGTCGTGATAGTGATGTTCATGGCCACGCTCGGCCTCGGCCTTGTAAACAGGACCGCTCCGCAGCTGAACGTGTTCTTCCTTTCCATGCCTGTGAAAAGCGCGCTCGGCATCGCCATGCTCATAGTGTATCTGCAGTTCATAATGGACATGCTCATGTACACCAAGGAGAGCGCGATCCTGTCCCCGCTCCGCAAATTGCTTGTGCAGTGATTCCCCGCCCCCTCCCCCGGATGCGGAATGTCCGCCGCGGCCGTGAATTGCAAGCGAAATGAGACACCCCATTGAAGATTTTACCGAGGCATTTGGGAAGCAGACCGAAGAGTTTCATTTTTTATCA
>CACYEO010000191.1 GCA_902773475.1 uncultured bacterium
GTGGAAAAGGCGCTTGCGGTGCAGTCCGGGCGCGACGTGCGCGTGATGGTCGATCCCGAAAAGATTTCCGACGCGGAAGCGCAGCTTCTCGCGCAGTCCCTCTGCCGCGAAATAACGTCCACGATGAAATTTCCCGGCAGGATCAAGGTCACGGTCCTGCGTGAAACGCGCTGCTGCGAATACGCCGGATGACGCCGGAACGGAGCGGATCGATGCTGAAGGTTCTTTTGATAGGAGACGTCGTGGGCGGTCCGGGCCGCAAGTTCCTGAGAGAACGGCTGCCCGGGCTGAAGAAGCGTCTCGGGGCGGACGCGGCGGTAGTGAACGGCGAGAACGCGGCGGGCGGCTCCGGGATCACCGCGGCCATCGCGCAGGAGCTTTTCGATTCCGGCGCGGATGCGATAACGCTTGGCGACCACACATACGGGCAAAAGCAGTTCGCCGCGGAGATCCCCCGTCTCGAACACGTGGTGCGTCCTGCGAACTACCCGCGCGAAGCTCCGGGGCGCGGCTGGTGCACGGTGTCTACTTCTCTGTACCGCTTCGCCGTCGTCAATCTCCAGGGCAGGGTTTTCATGGGCCCCTGCGAATGCCCGTTCCACGCGGCGGACGCGGCGCTCGCCGAAATCCCCCGCGACATTCCGGTGCTTGTCGATTTCCATGCCGAGGCTACATCCGAGAAAATCTCGCTTGCGTACCATCTCGACGGACGCGTCGCGGCCGTGGCCGGAACCCATACGCATGTGCAGACTTCCGATGCGCGCGTGCTTGAAAAAGGCACCGCTTTCATAAGCGATCTCGGGATGACCGGACCGTACATCTCTTCGCTGGGACGGGAAATCAAGCCCGTCCTCCAGAAATTCATTTCAAACGTCCCGGCCAAGTTCGAAGTGGCCGGCGGCCCGTGCACAATTGAAGGCGCGCTTGTGACGATCGATGCGGCGAAAGGTTCCGCCGTTTCGATCGAAGCCGTCCGGGAGCGGCAGGACGCCGGCGGCGTCCCGTCCTGAGACCGGTTGTTGCGCGCCGTCAGCGGATTGGAGGCAGCAATGAACCGCTCGACATCGGCAGTTATCGTTTCCGCAGCCTTGGCGGCGTTCGCGGCTTTCGCGCACCCCGGCGCGCCGGGCGCGGCCCGGCGGGGGCGTCCGCAGACGACTGCGGACTGGCGTCCCGACAGGACTTCCCCCGTGAAGACCGGCGAATTTCGCGTGGATTTGATAGTGATCGCGTTCCCCGACTGCGAGCCTCCGCCTTCCAATCTTGAGGAAGTGAAACGAAGCCTGATTTCCATAGGGCGCGCGAATTTCGCGGCGGCTGAAACCGATCCGTCCGCGGCCGGTGCGCAGGGCGGCGGGTTCACCGTCACAGACTACTACAAGGAATATTCCCAAGGCATCGCGTGGCCGGTCTTCGCCGTCCATCCAACCTTTTACATGGCTCCGCAGCCGCTTGGCTACTACTGCAGGTGGGATGGCGAATCGAATCCCATAGGGTTCAAAAGCGATGGCGTGGAGCGCGCCAGGAAACTCCGCGAAGACGCCATGCGGTTTGTGAAATCGCGCGGCGGCCTTCCGCCGGGAGGGTCGTTCAACTGCTGGGTGTATTGCAGGAAAATCGCCTGGACGGGACCGTCCTCGGGCGCGGAGAGATCGATGCGCCCGTATTACCGCCCGCTTTCGCCCGAGGAGGTTGAAAAGGGGAAGAAGGATCCGGTGTTCAAATACAATCCGAAGATTCCGTGGGGCGATCCTCTGTGGCCTAATTCGACCATCCAGGTGCACTACCCCGGCGGAGGGAACGTGATGGTGCACGAAATCGGGCATTGCCTCGGCGCGCCGGACTTCTACCATTGCACGGAAGAGCACGACGGCGTTCCCGGGAATCCCGCCCTCAAATGGGCGTACGGGCCGACCGGCCCCGCCTACTGCCGGTGGAAATACCAGGCGTTCGTCCCGCCGAACGCATATCCGACGGTCAAGACTTCCGGCACATACAAACTCGGCCCCCGGTCCGGGCGGTTTCCCGCGTCCGCGGCCAAAGCCAAACCGGACATGTTCCCCGGCGCGCCGGAAAAGCCCGCTCCCATGCCGCTTGGACTGTACGTGCCCACGACGCATCCGAACTACATGCTGTATCTGGAATACTGCAGGGACGAAAAACCGCCTGTCGGCGACCCCGACGCCCGCGGTCTGATTGCAAGCGTGATAAACACGACCATGAGCTCTCCGATGAAAGGCCCGCCGGATCTGTGCTACATATACAGGCGCGACGATCCGGAAAGCTGCAAGGGGCTGTCGTCCGGTTCGCCGTATCTGCTGCCCGGAGATTCGTTCACGACGAACTCCAATCCCGCCGCGTATCTTCCGAACAGGCTCCCGGCGGGTGTCTATATCACGAACATCCGCGAAACCCCGGACGGCGCGTGCCTGTTCGACCTTGAAGTGGCGCCGCCGAAACTTTCAAAAAAGGAACTCGATTTCAGCCTCCTCCCCCAGACGCGGCTCGTGGCCGTGGACAAGGCCGGACCTGTTTCTTTCCGCGCGGAGCTCGACGTCCTGTACCGCGGCGAACCGCTGAAGAGCGAATACGGTTTCTGCTGGGGCACCCGGAAAGACCCCGATGTGCGCAACCGGACCGGAACTCTGTTCCCGCTGCACCACCGCGACCGCTACGAAGCGCGCATAATAGACCTGCAGCCTGGCGGAACGTATTTCGTGCGCGCCTACGCCCGCAACGAAAACGGCATACGCTACAGCGTGAACCAGAAGAAGATAACCCTTCCGGCGCCGGAGGCTTTCGCCGGGCGCGCGATTCCTCCGCTGTTCAGCGCGGCGGACAGGCTTCTCGACGCATGGTATGTGAAGCAGTATCATTTCGGGCGGGCGAACGGAGTGTACAGGAATGCAAATCCCGTGCTCGCGCTTCTCGCGATCGCGAACTACTATCGCGCGATTCCGGGCGAGGACGGAACCCGCGCATCGCGCCTGTCGCGTCCGCAGGCGGCGCGCCCCGCAGGGGGCCGCGCGCGCGGCGGGGCGGACGCCGGCGACGGATCCGTGGATATGGAATACGTGCATTCCAATCCTTCGCGCTCCCGCCCGCGCCACCGCATGAAGGATGTCGACAATTTGATAAAGCGGATGACCGCTCTCGCGCGCGAACTTAAACTTCTGTACTGCGCCGATTTCGTTCCGGATCCCGGAGACGCCGCGGAGGAAGATCCGAAAAAGCGCAGGAAAAAACAGCCGTTCCGTCCTTCGTCTTCCGCGTTCTCCGCGCGCAGGAACAAGTTCGGGAAATACAGCGAATGGATAGAAAACTGCGCCGCGAAACTGAAAATCAAAAAACCGGAGGAAACGTTCTTCCCGTGCGACACGGCCGAGGATCTCGAAAAACGCCTGCCCGAGATAAAACGCCAGCTGCTACTCGCCCAGCCCGTGATGCTTGTGCGGGAAAGCACGTATTTCGAAGGCGAGACCGAGTACCGCTGGCCGCTGGACATCGCAATCATCGACGGCTTTTCGGGGAACATGCTGCATGTCGTGTTTCCGCTTGGGTGCGACAGGGGCATGAAGCAGAAGGAGTCCGGGATGCTGATGGACGCGAAAGATTTGATGGATTCGACAAGCGGAGCGGTTTTGATGTTCTACCGGCCGGGACCCGTTCCGGCGCGCCGTCCCAAAATGCCTCTGTTGCCTTGATTACGGCCGGCCGGCGGCCCCTCCCCCGCCGCGGCGAACGCTCGGAATCTGCACGCCTCCGCGTGGAAAATCACGACAAGAAAGGAACAAAATGAAAGTACTGCTCATCAACGGAAGTCCGCGTGCAAA
>CACYEO010000192.1 GCA_902773475.1 uncultured bacterium
ACCCACACCGCGGCGGCTTCCGGATGCGCGTCCAGCCATTCCAGCACGCGGGCGGCGAAGCGCTCCGCCGCCGCGGCGTCCATGCCGCAGCACGGCTCGTCGAGCAGCAGCAGCCGCACGCCCGGCCGCAGCGCTTCGTCCAGCTGCCGCTCCGGCGGGATGCCGGAATACGCGTGCCGCACGGACGAAACCTCGCCGATTTTTCCGCGTGTTTCGCGCAGGACTTCCCCCTCACCGCCGCGCCGCCTGCCGAAAACAGCGATGTCGCAGGCGTAGGCGAACGGCGAATCTCCGGTGACGAGGGCGAAAATCATGGTTTTTCCACTTCCGTTGGGGCCGCGCAGGACCCACCTTTCGCCTTCGCGGATCGTCCACGAGAAATTTTTCAAAAGCAGCCGGTTCCCGGCGCGGATGCGGACGCCGCGCATTTCGACGAGCACCGCGCCCGGCGCACGGCGCTCCGCGGCGGGCGGCGAATCGGGCGCATCCTGCGCGGGCGGCGCGCTCCTGCTGCCGGCAATCCCCCCGCCCTTCATGCGCAGATCCACCCCGAACGCGCGCATCGCGCTGCGGAGCGCGCGCAGCCTGCGCCGCCAGGCGGGATCCAGGCCGTCGCCGGCGCCTTCGACGGCGACGACGCCAGATCCGCGCAGAAGGCAGCGCGCGAGAAGCACCCTGCGCATTTCGCCGTTCGAAAGCGCCGAAAGCCGCCTGTTCCGCAGCGGCCCTGTTTCAAGAAGTCTGGACAGGACTTCGCGCCGCGCGGAGAAATCCGCGCGCTCCTTCGCGCGGGAGACGCCGACTTCGAACGGATTTATTTCGTACACCGAGCGGAACGACAGATATCCGCCGACGGTCTCGCCTTCGTCGCAGTGATAGCGCTCCTGGAGCCATCCTCCGCGCGCGAAGGCCGCCTGCTCCGCCTCTAACGATATGCTCGCTGCGGATTCCTCCGCGTCTTCCCCGTCCTGCAGTCTTTTCAATTTTCCGCTCCCTCCCGGAAAGCCGCCCGGCGCAGTCCGCGCGGACTGCGCTCCTCAAAAACGGAATTCCGTCGTCGAGCGGTATGTTTCGCCGGGACGCAGAATCGTGGAGGGGAAGTTCGCCCTGTTCACGGAATCGGGGAAGTGCTGCGTTTCGAGCGCGATGGAGCAGCGTTCGCAAAGGACGTCGCCGTCCTTCGCCTTCCACCCGTTCCGGCACCAGTTGGCGGTGTAGACCTGAAGCGCGGGTTCCGTGGTCCACACTTCGACCTTGCGCGCGCCCCCGGGTCCGGAAAGAACAGCCGCGCGGGCAAGTTCCCCGGACTGGCTGCGGAGCACCCAGTTGTGGTCGTACCCCTTGCCGTAGCGGATCTGGTCGCAGTCCGCGTCGATGCGCTCGCCTATCAGACGCGGTTCGCGGAAATCGAACGGCGTGCCGGCCACGGCGCGCAGTTCGCCGGTGGGAATCTGGTCCGGCCCGTACGGGGTGAAAACGTCGGACTCGATCTGCAGCGTGTGGTCGCATATCGTGCCGCCGGCCTCGCCCTTGAAATTGAAGTACACGTGCTGCGTCATATTGACCGGCGTGGCCTTGTCCGCGACGGCCTCGTAATCGACGCGCCAGACGTTTTCCGGCGTAAGCGTGTAGACGACCTTCACCTTGACGGTTCCGGGATAGCCTTCCTCGCCGTCGGGGCTCGTGCGCGTGAATACGATTCCGGCGCCGGCGGCGGACTCGAACGGTTCGGCGTCCCACACGTAATCGTCCCACCCGCGTTCGCCGCCGTGCAGATGGCAGCCGATCCCCGCCGGGAAATTGTTCAGCGCAAGGGAATAGTCCTTTCCATCGAGCGAGAATTTCCCTCCGGCGATGCGGTTGCCGACGCGTCCGATGATCGCAGACCAGTAGCGGTCGGTCGAATAGTACCCGTCGGGGCTGTCGAAACCCACGGTGACGTCCTTCAGGTTCCCCGCCGCGTCCGGGACGAAAAGCCGCACTACGCGCCCGCCCCAGTCGGTGACGTCCATTTTCAGCCCGCCCGCGCTTTCGATGGTGTAGAGCGAGGCGGCCTCTCCGCCGCGCGTGGTTCCAAACGGTTTTTTCGCAGTCATGGCACGATCCTCTCCGCGGCCGGAAGCCGCTTTGCGTTTTCAGATCCTTGCGGCCTTGCGGACGCTCGGCATGTATTCCTTGGTGTAAACCCATGCCGAATAGAAATTCAGCACGAGAAGCGCGGCCTCGACGGACATGGACGCCGCCCTCCAGGGCGCGCGCCAGCAGCCGGGCAGAAAAGGATGCATCGTCAGATACGCGTATACGAATCCGGCGGCGGGGAACGACAGCGCCGTGCGCACCTTGCCGATCCATTTCGCCGATATTTCCGCGCCGTCGGCGGACGCGATCGTCCGCATGAACGTGACCCACTGGTCGCGCAGTATGCAGAACACCGCGAAGAAGAGCAGCAGCACCGCGTGGGCGCCTTCGCCGGGGGAAATCGCGGCGAGCCAGACGAGCGAAGGGAACACGGTTATGAAGAATATCTTGTCCATCAGCGGATCGGCGAGCTGCCCGAGTTTCGAGACGACGCCCCACTTCCTCGCGAGGCGCCCGTCGAAGAAGTCCGATATCCCTGCGGCGAACATGAAAAGCCCGGCGGTCCACGCGAAAGCGAACGCGCCCGCCGTGCCAGGCGCGAAGCACGCCGCCTGCACGACGGCGAAAGCGAGATACGACAGAATCAGCGGAATGCGCGAAAACGTGATCGCGTTTACGAAGACGGCTCTTTTTCTTCTCGAATCCATTCGTTTGGTTTCCCTTGGCGGAAATTTTACCAAAACCCGGGCGCATTGTCGCGCCCCGATGTGCTATACTTCGCGCGCCGATGGAAAACAAGAACTGCATAACACTCGAACTGGACGAAAACCGCCAGGAACTGCTTCTGGGGCTGTTCGTTTCCGGCAACTGGCGCCACCGCGAAACGCCGTACGCGCTGGACTCCATCGAAGGCGAAGGCTTCAACGCCACGCTCTACCGTCCGAAGAAGGGAATCGCCAAACTCTGCATACAGGGGCGGCGCGCCGAAGAGTTTCTGCTCTACCAGGTCGAACCGAAAGTGCTGATGCAGGCGTCCTACGGCTACGAAGACGTGCTCGACCCGAAATCCGTCGCGCCCCACGCCGGCACGGACGAATCCGGCAAAGGCGACTATTTCGGCCCGCTCGTGGTCTGCGCGGCGTACACGGACGAAACTCTCGCGCCGCAGATGAAGGAAGCCGGCGCGCGGGACTGCAAAACGATGAGCGACAGACAGGTCCTCGCGGCGGGCGCCGCGCTGCGCCGCCTGCTGGGGCCGGAGCGCTTCGCGGTCGTCCGCATCGGCCCGGAAGCCTACAACAAGCTTTATTCGCGCATCCGCAACGTGAACAAACTTCTCGCGTGGGCGCACGCGCGATGCATAGAAGACCTGCTGGCCAAGCAGCCCGGATGCCCGCGCGCCGTCGCGGACCAGTTCGGCGCCAGCCCCGCCGTGATAAAACGCGCGCTCATGGAGCGCGGCCGCAAGATCGAACTCGAACAGCGCCACAAGGCCGAAAGCGACATAGCGGTCGCGGCGGCGTCGGTGATCGCGCGCGAACTTTTCCTGCGCGCGCTCGGCGACATGGCCGGAGACTTGCGTCTCGAAGAAGGAGAACACACGCCGAAAGGATCGAGCGATCCTCTCGTCAGGGCGGTCGCCGAACGGTGCGTGCGCGCGGACGGCCCCGAATTCCTCGCCACGCACTGCAAGTGCCATTTCCAGACTACCGACAAGGTGCTCGCCGCGTGCGGGAAGTCGAGGTCCGACCTCCCCGCGTTCGCGCGCGCGACGTCTGCGGTGAAAAACGGAGAATACAGACATGCTCCCCGTAGCAGGGCTGATTGACGGCCTTTTCGATTCAAACACCACAGGATGGGCCATAGTGGGCGTCCAGGCCGCGCTTTCGGTCGGCATGCTCGCGGCGATCATATCGAAGATGCGGCACGTGCTTTCGGTGGCCTCGGTGTCGCGCAGGTTCCGCCGCGACTTCAACACCGGCAACAACGTGCTTTCCTACTACATGCAGCGCAGACGCGACTGCCACGCCCCGATGGAGGCGATCTACAGGATGTCGTGCGAAAGGCTCCTCAAGATCCTCGCGCCCGAAGCGCGCAGCAAAATGTACGAAGGCGCCCTCATACCGGAAGGCTCCGCGCTCTCGCCGCGCGAAGTCGCGCTCGTGAACGCGACATGCGAACAGACCCTCGAAGAGCAGGAGCTCGCGCTCGACACGGGAATGGGCCTTGTCGCGACGGTCGTGACGCTCGCGCCCATGCTGGGGCTTCTGGGGACGGTGTGGGGCGTGCTGGACGCGTTCGGCGACATGGAGCCGGGCGCCGCGATGATGCAGAAGCTCGCGCCGTCCATATCCTCCGCGCTCGTCACCACGGTCATAGGCCTTATCGTCGCCATCCCCGGCGTCATCGCCTACAACTGGCTGTCCGCGAAAATACGCAGGATAGACTCCGAAATGGAAAGCTTCGCGGACGAACTCTGCGGACGCATCGCGTGCGAATTCCAGGGGAGGGACTCCTGATGGGCCTGCGCTCCAGACGCGGCCGCCGCAGGCAGGACCGCCCGCCGGCGGCGATCGACATGACGTCGCTGATCGACCTGACATTCCTGCTGCTCGTCACGTTCATCATCACGCTCCCGGCGATGGAAATGGGCATATCGCTCGTGCTGCCAAAGGCGAAGGCCGAAGCCCTGCCGCCCAAAGAGTCCACCACCCACACCGTGTCCGTGGACGAAAAAGGCGCGATATTCCTCGACGGCAAGGAGACCTCGCTCGAAGAACTGGAAAAATCCCTGGCCGCGCTCGTCGCGGAAGATCCGGACGTTCCGGTTCTCGTGCGCGGCGACGAGAACCGCCCCTACGGCGAAATCGCCAAAGTCGTCGCCGCGGCGCACCGCCGCGGCATCCACAGAATGTCCATCGTCACGCAGCAGGACTGAACGGCGATGTTCGACGGCGGACAGGACGGAGACACCGCAAAGGACAGGCCGTTTTCGGCGAAGACGCTGGCCGCCGCCGCCGCCATGCACGCGGTTCTGTTCGCCGCTCTTTTCTACAGACATTTTTCAGAGCCGGAAAAACCGGAGAAAATCGAAGTGGTGCCCATCGACATGACGGTCGTGGTGCATGAAAACCTCGACAAGCCGGAAGACGATTTGAAGCCGGTCGACAAGCCCAAGCCGCCGGAGCCGCCCAAACCGCGCCCGAAACCCCCGGAGCCCCCCAAACCGCCGAAACCGCCCGCCGTGGAGCCGCCCAAAAATCTCCCGGCCGTCACAATCGACAAACCCAAGCCGCCGGAAAAGAAGCCGCCGGAGAAAAAACCTCCCGAAAAGAAACCGCCGGAACCGAAACCGCCCGAGAAGAAACCGCCGGAAAAGCCCAAATTCGTCCGCGGCAAACCCAAAACGCTCGATCATCCGCAGCGGCAGCTCCCGCCGCGCGTCCCGGCGCGACCCCCGGACGTCCGCGCCGCGCTCGGCGGCAACGGGCCGCGCACGCAGCAGAGAATGCCGGACGTGGACAAATGGCTCGCGCTCGGGGCGAGGCCGGGAACGGTAAACGCGGTCACGGACAACGAAGCCGCACGGTGCTACGGACTGATCAAACGCCAGTTCCACGACAGATGGAATCCGCCCGCGGCGGACAGCAGTCTCAGGAAGCCGCACATACGCTTCAGGCTCGACAGGCACGGCACGATTTCGCGTCCCTCGGTCGTCAAATCGTCCGGTTCGAAGGAAGTGGACGATTCCGCGCTCGCCGCGCTGCGTTCTCTCGGCCGGTTCACGGGGCTTTCGCAGGAATTCATTTCAAAATCCGGCGGCGAATTCACCATCGAGCTTGAAATACGCTGAACGGGCGCCGGCGCCTGCCGCGCGGCGGGATCACCTGATCGTGCCCAGAACCGCCTGCGAAAGAAGCCCGCCCAGCGCTTCCTGCCGCCACGGCAGGCGCACCGTCAGCAGGTTGAAGGCGCGCGCGATTTCCACGTCCGCGCGCGGAAGGCGCTGGCGCACGAAAAGGACCACCGGCAGGAATTTCGTGCCCTTGCCTTCGCGTATCTTTATGATCGTCTCGCGGACTTTCCCCAGATCGTCCGGATCGGGCAGCAGGACGAGCGCGGCGGGCCGGACTTTGCGGCATTCCCGCGCAAGGGCGTCGGGAGAGTAATCCGCGGCCGCGCAGCCTTTCCATCCGGCCTCGGTCACGCCCTGCGCGAGCGCGGCCGCCTCCTGCGGGTCGAACCCGGCCACGGTCACGGCGGGCGGCTCGCACAGGGGCAGGCGGAACGCGACGCGCGTTCCGGCTTCGGTCCCCGGAACCGGGGAGTCGAACGAAATGGAGCCGCCGTGGAGATCCACGATCTCGCGCGAAATCGCAAGCCCCAGACCGGTTCCGCCCACGACATCGCCGGAATGGAAGTACCGCTGCGAAAGGCGGGGCAGGTTTTCCTGCGAAACGCCGGGACCGTTGTCGTCCACGGTGACGACCGCTTCGCCGCCCTCGCCCGCAAGCGACACGCGGATTCCGCCGCCGGCCTGCGTGAACTTCACGGCGTTGCCGACTATGTTCATCACTACGCGCGAAATCTTGCGGGCGTCGCAGTTCGAAAAAAGCTCCGCGCGCGGGAAATCGAAATCGATGGAGATTTTCTTCACCGTCGCCTGCACAAGCGCGGGTCCGGCGCCATCGCGCACGACCGCCGAAAGCGGGGACGGGGACTTGACCACGGCCAGCGTGTGCGTCTCTATCTGCCGCAGGTCGAGAATGTCGTTCACGGTGCCGAGAAGCCGCTTGGAATCGGAACGCAGGCGCTCAAGGTAGTCCACGGCCTTTTCAGGCAGCGGGCCTGCCACGCCGCGCAGCATGTTTTCCACGGCGTAGATCATCGAAGTCAGCGGAGTGCGCAGTTCGTGCGAACAGTTCGACACGAATTCAAGACGCGCGCGGTCCTGCGTTTCGAGGCGTTCCACCGCCTCCTGGAGCTTGCGCTGCGCCTCGTGGCGCACGGACACGTCGCGGAAAAAGAATGAAAGTTCGCCTTCGGGGTCGAGCTGCACGGAATTCACCGCGATCTCGGCGGGGAATGACGTGCCATCGCTTCTCTTGGCGCGCGCTTCTATCAGCGTGAATTTGCGCGACATCAGGTTCCGGGCGACGGTGGAAATCAGCGAAGGGTCGGCGCCGGAGATGAGCGAAACGACGTTGGAGCCGCAGAGAGAGGGGACCGTCGTGCGGAAGAAATCCGCCGCGCGGGCGTTCGCCTCCAGTATCGTGCCGTCCGGGGACGTGATCGCGACCGCGTCGTACACGGATTCGAGAAGCTGGTAGAACGGCGTGTCGCGCAGGAACCGCCGCGCAAGCCACTGCCGCTCCGCGGGTTTCCGCGGAGCGGCGGGCTGCTTGGGCGGGCTGGACGGCTGCTGCGGGGGGTCGAGCCTCAGCGCTATGCGCATCGTGCGGCCCGAATCCGCGGCGGCCGACAGCCCGGCCGTCAGGTCTATCGTACCTGTCATGCGGGGAGGTCAGTCCCTTCGCGCGCCCTTGCTGTCGGGATGGCGGGCGATGTTCACGCGCATCTTGCGGCCGAGGATCTCCTTGTCGTTCAGCGCGGCCACGGCCTTTTCGGCCTCGGCCAGCTCGGGCATCACGACGAAGCCGAAGCCTTTGGAGCGGTTGTTGATTCCGTACGTGATGATGCGCGCGGAATTCACCTTTCCGAACGGGTCGAACTCGGCGCGGAGCTGTTCGCTCGTGAGGTCGTAGCTGAGGTTCCCCACGTATATCTCCCAGCCGTCCGGGCCGGGGCGCGGCGGCTGCGCCGGGCGTTCGGGGATGTCGCGGCGGCGGTCCATGCGCGGACGCTGGTCCGCCCTTCCCTGCTGGCGGCCGTTCGCCGGGCAGGACTTGCGGGCCGTGAGGCGGCCCGCCGCGTATCCCGCGGCGAGGCCGGCGGCCCCTGCGATTCCGGCGAGCAGCGCCGGGTTGTTCAGCCATTCAGGCATGTTCATCTGTGTTCTTCTCCTTCTCGTTCCCTTTGTTTCTCCGCGATCCCGCCCTGGGCGTCGGTCGCGGCTGTTTCCGTTGCCTGTCCAACTTTCCCTTCCGCGCGGCCGTCACTTCGTCGCTATGAAGCCTTCAAGCTTGCGCAGACGCACCGGATGGCGGAGCTTGCGAAGCGCCTTCGCCTCGATCTGGCGGATGCGCTCGCGCGTTACGTTGAACAGTTTTCCGACCTCTTCAAGAGTGCGGGAATATCCGTCCGTGAGGCCGAAACGGTAGTCCAGCACCTGACGCTCGCGGTCGGTCAGCGTCATCAGCACTTCGCGAAGCCTTTCTTTCAGCATCGCGTAGTTTGTCATTTCGGACGGGTTCTCCGCGGAGGTGTCCGGAATGAAATCGCCGTAGTTTGCGTCGTCGTTGTCGCCGACCTTCGACTGCAGCGAAATCGGCTGCTGCGCCATGCGGTACACGGCGCGCACCTGTTCGACCTTCAGATCCATGGCGGAGGCGATTTCGCGCTCGTCCGGCTCGCGGCCGAGTTCCTGCAGAAGGTTCTTCTGCACGCGCTTGAGCCTGTTTATGGTCTCGATCATGTGCACGGGTATGCGGATCGTGCGGGCCTGGTCGGCGATCGCGCGCGTCGCCGCCTGGCGCAGCCACCACGTGGCGTAGGTCGAAAACTTGAAGCCGCGGTGGTATTCGAACTTCTCCACGGCCTTCATCAGGCCGGTGTTGCCTTCCTGGATCAGATCCAGGAACGACAGTCCGCGGTTCATGTATTTCTTCACGATGGACACGACGAGCCTGAGGTTCGCCTCGACCATCTTCGTGCGGGCCTCCTGCCCGCTGCGAAGCGTGGTGCGCAGATCCGTGAAAAGCTCCATGAACTCCTCGGGCGGCATGCCGAAACGCGATTCGTAGGAAGACATCTTCTGGCGGATGTCCTCGAGCTCGCCTTTCGGGCGCACGCGCTCGTTTATCTGGAGGAGTTCGGCCTTGCGGCTCTGGAGGCGCTTGTAGGGGAGGTAGAGTTTCTCGTCCATCTCCATGCAGAGCGTCTCGAGGACTTTCTGCTTGAAATAGAGGCGGTCGAACGCCTCGGTCAGCGCCTCGGCGGCCTCCTGGTGCGCGCGCATGGCCTTGCGCACGGCCGCTTCCGAAGCGGGCGACTTCTTGCGGGCGCGCGCCTCGCGCAGCTTCGCCGCCGCGTGGTTCAGCGCCGACCCGATCTCCTCCAGCATCTCGCGGAACACCGGAAGGCTGTCCATGTACGTGTCGCGGTTGCCTTCGTACTTGTCGGACACTACGCGGTCGAAACGCTCTTCCTGCCTTTCAAGCTTGTTGAGCTGGTCGATGTAAAGCTCCGGCGTGAAGCCGAACCGGTTGAATATGTCGCGCATCTTCACTTCGGCTTCTTCGATGCGGCGGCAGACTTCCGTCTCCTGCTCGCGCGAAAGAAGCGGAACCTGGCCCACGCGGTGGAGATACATGCGGATCGGGTCGTCGGAAATCTCCGAAGCCGTGTGCCTGCCGCGCGCCGCGTCGAGCGTCTTGTCCTTGTTCAGACGGTACGCCTCCGCGTCCTCGGGCTTGATCACGTCCACGCCGAGCGTGTTGAGCGTGTTTATGAAATCTTCGGTGGAGTTCGCGTCCAGGGCGGTGGACGGGATTATCGTGTTGAGATCGTCGTACGTGACAAACCCGCCGTTCTGGTCGGCGCGGTCTTTGAGTTCTTTCAGCACGGCGTTGAACTCCGCCGCGCCCAGGATGGACTGCGAGGCGAAACCCGCGCCGAGGCGCGCGTCGTCTTCCGCCGTCATGTCCGAAAAGTCCGGTATGTCCGCGTCGCGCAGGAGATCCGCCGCCGAGGGGATATCGGTGTCGAAATCCGTCTCCGGATCGCCGTCCACTTCATCGCTCTCCGCGCGCCCCACCGCGGAAGCCACGGTGTCGAGGTTCAGCGTGCGCGCCTCTTCAAACTCTTCCTCGCCTTCGGAAACGAGCGCCGTCAGTTCGCTGCTGTCCGCCAGAAGGGACTCCGCGTCGGGCAGGTCGTCGCCCGCAATGCCGAGCGGATCGAAATCCGGCTGCGCCGCGTCCATCGCGGCGACCGCCGCCTCGCGCGCCTTTTCAATCACCTCCGCCGCCTGCACGGCAGCCTTGGACTTCCCTTCCTCCCGCCTGCCTGCGCCGGCCTTCTTCGCCGCAGGCTTCGCGGCGGCCTTCCCGGCGGCCTTCCCGGCGCGGGACGGAGACTTCGCCGCCGCGGCGGACTTCTTGCCCGAAGCCGCCTGCTTCGCGGGCGCGCTCTTCGCGGATTTGGACGCCGCGGGCTTGGATTTGGAGACGGATTTCACGGGCTTTTTACTGGCCATGCAAACTCCTGGTTTGGTGAAGAAAGTCTGTTATTTTATCGTTTTCCCGCGCGCTTGTCAAGGGGGCTATGAAATGTCTTATAATTTTTGTCAAGCCCGGCACCTTGCCTTGCTGCCGCACGCGTTTAAAACCTGAAACGCCGCAATCTTGGATTTCTTACGCGCGCCCCCGCTGCCGTACGCTTGTTGTTGTCCGGCATTTCGCGCTTCTGGGAATCTAGAAGCCCTAGAATCCTAGAAGCCCTAGAAATCTAGAATCCTAGAAGCCTAGAAGCCT
>CACYEO010000193.1 GCA_902773475.1 uncultured bacterium
AAGGCGCGCCAGCGCGTGACCGACGGAACTTCGATATCCGGGCCTCTGGCGTCCTCCGGCGCGTTTCCGCGCATGATGACCGACATGCTCGCGGTCGGCGAAGAGGCGGGCAACATGGTGTCTTCGCTCCAGAACATCGGCAAGCGCTACCAGAACGAGATGGACCGGAACATCGTGAAGTTCACCAACTCGCTCGAGCCGCTTCTCATCTTCTTCATCGCCGGCGTCGTGGGTTTCGTGGCGATCGCGATTCTCATGGCCGTCTTCAAAGTGTCCAACGCGGTGGGCTCCGCTTGACAGCCCGCAAAAAGAAAGGAAACTCCAAATGCAAACCGACGCAAAAACAGCAAAAGAGATATCCCGCCGCGCGTCTTCGCGCTCCGGCTTCACGCTTGTGGAACTGCTCGTCGTGGTCGCGATCATCGGCATTCTCGGAACCGTGGCCGTGATCAACGTGCCGAAATGGCTGAACAACGCGCGCGTGACGGCCTGCCGCGAGGTCATATCGACGATCGAGACGTCTCTCAACGCGTATTACGCCGACCATGGCAGGCTTCCCGATTCGCTCGAAGCGCTTGTCACGTCCACCGACGATGAAGACCCCTATATCAAAGGCGGCAAGGACAAGCTGATGGATCCCTGGGGCACCACGATCGACTACAAGCCCGGGCGCCGCGGCAATTTCGAACTGCGCTCCGCAGGCCCCGATCTCCAGCCCGGCAACGACGACGATATCACGAACGATACCGCCGCCGGCAAGTGACGCGCGTCAGAATTTTGCGCGTATCCCTATTTCAAACGTTCTGGGTTCGCCCGCAAGCGCTTCGTGGAAGTGCCGGGCGGACTCGAAATATTTTTCGCCGAAAAGGTTGCGCACTCCGAGCGTGAGAATCCAGTTCTCGCCGCCGCCGAACTTCGAGAGCGGCATCGAGACGTTCACGTCGACCACGTGCGAAGGGTCGAACCGCAGGTTCTTGTCCACGAACGCGCCGCGCATCGTGGCATGGCTCGAGGAGCGGAAACGGTATCCGGCGCCGACTACGACGTCTTCCATGAAACCGCTTGAAAACCTGTAGGAAGTGTTCAGCGAAAAAGAGTGCTCCGGGACGCGCGCGAAATCGCGTCCGGGGTTGCCCGGCGCTATGGACCTGTCGGTGTATTTGTTGAAAGCGTACAGCGACATTACGGTCCAGTCGTCCGTAATGTCGCCCGTCAGCGAAACCTCCGCGCCGCGCGACGTGTTGCGTCCGTCATAGCCTGTTATCAAACCGGAATTGTCCATCTGCGGCGTGTTCTCCTGCCCGATTCTGTAGGCGGAAACCGACAGCCACAGCTTCTCTGCGGTGCGGAGGCGGACGCCCCCTTCGTACTGCGTGGAGCGCCAGACTCCCTGCGGAGCCGAACCGTCGGCGCACCTCAACCCCAGCATGGGCGTACGCGTCTGCGAAATGTTGCCGAAGAATACCAGCCAGTCGAGCGGCTGCACTGAAAGTCCGCCGCGCGGAGATGCGGCATCTGCGGAAATGTGGCGGAATCTGGAAGTCCCGGAAGTGTACGCCTCCTGCTCGAACCGGTCGTACCTGACGCCGCCGAGAACAGTGAACCAGCCCCATGTCGCGGCGTCCTGGAGCGTCAGGCCGTAGCGCGAGACGGGCGTTCCGAATCCGCCGTTCGATTCGCGGTAATAGTAGTCGGGCTGCACTACGAAGGAGTTTTTGACGACATCCTTCCAAAGATCTCTGTCGTATATCGAACGCACGTACAGGCTGTAGTTGCGGTTGAGCTGGTGGCTCTTGCCGAAACCGGTGCCGGTGGAATATTTGTTTCCGGGGTTCCACATCCCGGTTGCGCAGTAGTTGAGGAATTCCGCAGTGTATACGGGCGGACTTCCAGCCGTATAGGAACTGTACGGCTCTCTCGTGGTCTGCTCCCAGCTGTTGACCATAAGGCTCGCGCCGAACTTGAGAAGCCAGTTGTCGTTTGCCTGCCAGTCGAGCCAGGGATTGACGAGGAAACTTTCTATCTTCGAGCGGTCGCCGCGCCGGCACGACGACTCGTACCACGAATAGCCTCCGCC
>CACYEO010000194.1 GCA_902773475.1 uncultured bacterium
TGGAAAAAACAACGAGCGCGCACCAAAGGAAAGTTGTTTCAAACAGTTGTTTCCCGTCATCAAAAAGCCAGACGGTAAATTGCGCAGATGCGCCCGAGCGGTTGGCGGCCCGGTGGCCTGGGTTGAGCATCCGGCGGGGATATGGTAGACTTTCCGCAAATGAAACGGAAAATAAAAGCGAAAGTCGTGGGAGCCACCGGTTACGGCGGTCTCGGCATCATTGAACTCCTTCTCGGCCATCCGGACGCGGAAATCGGCGCGCTCGTCGCGCGCGAGGCCGTAGGCCAGAAGATTTCAGACATCTATCCGCATCTCGCCGGATTCTGCGACCAGACCGTCCTCGCCGCGGACGATCCGGCGGCGCAGGGCGCGTTCGACGTGGTGTTTTTCGCCACGCCCGACCGCGTCGGCATGGCGGACGCACGCGCGGAACTTGAAAAAGGCGCCAAGGTGATCGACTATTCCGGCGATTTCCGCTTCACGTCTGCGGAAGCATACGCGGACTACGCCACGCGCATCGGCAAGGATCCGGTCCACCTCTCCCCCGATCTCCTCGGGCGCAACGTCTACGGAATGCCGGAACTCCACCGCGCGGAAATCGCCAAGGCGGATCTCGTCGGCAATCCCGGCTGTTTCGCCACAAGCTGCATCCTCGGCCTGGCTCCCGCGATGAAAGCGGGTCTCGTCGATCCCCTTTCCGTGATTTGCGACTGCAAAAGCGGCGTCTCCGGCGCGGGCAAGAAGCCGAAACAGCAGTTCCACTACCCGGACCGCTGCGAACAGGTCAATGCCTACAGGCTGTCCGGCCACCAGCACGTGTGCGAAGTCGAACGCGAACTCGGCGCGCTCGCGGGCAAAGAGACGCGCGTTCTGTTCACCGCCCAGGTCCTGCCGGTGTCGCGCGGGATATTGAGCTGTCTCTACGGCAATCTCCTCAAGCCTGCGACGGAAGACGAAGTCGCCGCCATATACCGCGATTTCTACGAAGGCAGCCGCTTCGTGCGCGTTCTGCCGTCCACAGCCTCCGTCGGGACGATGAGCGTCCGCGGGACCAACTACTGCGACATAGTCGTGTCCGTGGACGCGCGCACCGGCAAGCTTAGAATCGTGTCGATCATCGACAATCTTGTGAAAGGCCAGGCCGGACAGGCTCTCCAGAACATGAACGTCATGTTCGGCCTCCCGGAGACGGAAGGGCTCGACAGACCGGGGATGTACCCATGAGCAGCAAAAAAAGCAAAAAGCGTCCTGCGCCGGCCAAGGCGGCGAAATCCCTTCCGCAGCACCAGCCTGCGAAACCGGCTCTTCCGCGCAGAGGCGGCCTCGGCCGCGGAATAGACGCATTGCTCGGGCCGAACACTCCGGCGTCGACGATTTCGCCGGTACGTCCCGTCCGCGCGCCGGCGCCTGCGCCGGCCGCTCCGCATGTTCCGCCCGCGGCTGCGAAGTCCGCGCCCGCTCCGGCCGCCGGCGCGTCTCCGGCCCGTCCGTCCGCAGAGCGCGCCGGGGCGGGATCGGTCCTTCTCGTTCCGCCGATGGACATTGCGCGCTGTCCCTGGCAGCCGCGCCAGGATTTCAACGAAGACTCCCTTGCCGAACTCGCCGAATCGATAAAGAAAAACGGCGTGATACAGCCACTCGTCGCGCGCCGGCTCGAAAGCGGCGGGCTGGAGCTGATCGCCGGCGAACGCCGCCTGCGCGCGGCAGTCGCGGCGGGCCTTGCGAAAGTGCCGGTCGTCCTCATCGACGCGTCCGACCGCAAAGCCGCGGAGATGAACCTTGTCGAGAACATCCAGCGCCGCGATCTCAATCCCATCGAAGAGGCCGAAGGATACAGGCTTCTCGGCGACAAGTTCTCCCTGACCCAGCAGGAAGTGGCCGACCAGGTCGGCAAGAGCCGCTCCGGCGTGGCGAACGCGTTGCGCCTGCTGGAACTCCCCGACGAAGTCAAACAGCTCGTCTCGCAGAATCTCCTGAGCACCGGACACGCGAAGGTGCTGCTGGGCGCGCAGGGGGAAACAGAACGCATCCTTCTGGCGCGCTCCTGCGTGAACGACGGTCTCACCGTCCGCGCGCTCGAACGCAAGATCGCGCGCCGCAACAGGCCGCCCGAGGAAAAACGCCCCGGAAAGCCCGACCTTCCCGAAAGCTACGTCCGCTCGCTCGTGGACAAGCTCCACGCGAAGCTCGGCTGCGCGGTGCGCCTTTCCTCCGGCGTGACACACGCCAACGGACGCCACACGAAGGGCGTCCTTGAAATCGATTTCTTCGACAACGACGATCTCGACCGCGTCCTTTCCTGCATGGGCGTGGTTCCGGACTGACCGCCGTGGCAGCCGCGACCGCAATCCTTGCGGGAGTTCTCGCGTTCTCTCCCGCATCCGGCGATGCGGCGATGGACATCGCCCGCGGATTCGTCCGCGACTGTCCGCGCAGGGACGCCGGAACGCCTGGCGGACATTCCGCCGCGCGGTGGATTTTCTCGAAGGCGAACCGTTTGGGATGCGATGCGCAGATAGACCGTTTCACCGGTGAAACGCCAGACGGCGTGAAACGCTTCGCCAACGTGCGCGTGGAACTCCCCTCCCCCGATCCGTCGGCGCCGTGGATAATCCTGTCCTCGCATTTCGATACGAAAGCCGGCCTTCCCGCACAGTTCACCGGCGCGAACGACGGCGCGTCCTCGACCGCGCTTCTTCTGGAACTTGCGCACCTTCTGCGCCGCGCAGGGCGTTCGAAGGAGTTCTCCATTGAAATCGCATGGTTCGACGGCGAGGAATGCGCCGGAGCGCGCTATGCCGCAAACGACGGACTGCACGGATCGCGCCATGAGGCCGCGCGTTTCAAGAAACTTGGCCGCAAAGTCGCCGCAATGCTGAATTTCGACATGATAGGCGACCGCGACCTTTCGATTTCGGTTCCTTTGAATTCGACGGAATCGCTACGCAAGACCGTGCTCGCCGCGGCGGAAAAGGAAGGGCTTTCCGCAACGGTGTCGCTTTCGTCCGAAATCGTGCGCGACGACCACGAATCGTTCCTTCTGGCCGGATTTCCGGCTGCCGATCTGATAGATTTCGAGTTTGGCTCCGCGCCGGGACTGAACGACTGGTGGCACACCGTCCACGACAATATCGACAATGTCTCGGCGGAAAGCCTCGCCAAGGCGGGACGTCTCGCAATCGCGATCCTGCGCGAACTGGGCTATAAACGGTGAATTTGGAAACAACCGGAACAACTGGAAAAAACAACGAGCGCACGCCAAAGGAATGTTGTTTCAAACAGTTGTTTCCCATAA
>CACYEO010000195.1 GCA_902773475.1 uncultured bacterium
AGGCGTCCAATAGCCGCTGCCGTTGCCGGTCCAGTATTTCTGCGCGAATGCAGGCGACACCGCGACTGTCGCGAATGTTGCTGCCACAACAAGCGCAAGCAACCAATTGTTTGATTTTTTCATCATGCCTCCTTGTTTCTTATTACGAAATCCATTGGAGGCAAACAGAGAGTTTACCCCCCCCCCCCCCGTGACATTTTTATCGTTTTTGTCATTTTCCCCTTTTCGGTTTTTTGTTTTTTGCCAACAGCCAACTGCTAACGGCTAACTGTTTGTCAAATCGGTCCATGACATCGCCTTTGCCGGCGCGACCCGCGCTATCGGAAGCCGGACGTATTTGCGGCCTTTGGCCTCTTCTTCGCGCTGCTTCGCTCTCATCGCCTCAATGTAACGATGAATATCATGCCCATACCGTGCGGAAATTCTCCGCCGGGCAGCATAGATTTCCTCCATGATGGGATCGTATGCATTCATGTCAATTTCCATAGCCAAACTCCTCTCTTCTTTCAAGAAACTCCTGCGGCGTAACAATGATTGGACAATCATAGCCAGCCTTTGCGATAACCGCAGATGTCTTGGGTAAAGTAACGGGATTTGCCATGTGGCGACAATTCCAAGTTAAAAGAACATCCATTGCGTAAACCGACGCGGTAGCGATGTGTAGGGCATCCGTTATCTCCTTGTCAGGGACGGCATGAGAAGCAAGAATCGCATCGGCGAGAGCGGTCACCTCATCAGTCAAGCCATCGACAAGCTGTGCAGTCGCGATACTAGCTTTTCGCAGTCTTGCCCGTTCCGGGTCACCGTCCTCCACTTCGCTATCGACATGTTTGGAAACATAGACGTCACATGTGGGTGCGATAGCATCCCACCATTCGCGCGTAGCGGCCTGTTTGACCGCAATGTGCGCCAACGTGGTTCTTCCGCCGTTCAGATAGCTCCAGAACGACGTCTCGCAATAGACTTTGAGTTTCTTCTGCGGCATGAGGTATCGCCTTGTCAAATTTCGCCGGATATTTTACCATGTCCGGCGCGGTTTATCAAATCGGGAAGGTGTAAATTTGCAAATATGCAATTATCTATTTGCGACACTGGCGATAGCGGATGGATGATTTGGACATGAGACACGAGACATGAGACGCGAAATGTCTTACGTCTAACGTCCCAAGCGGACTGGAATTCCAGAAATCCAGGATTTTAAACGCGGAAACGCGGCGGCAACAAGCGTACGGCAACAAGGCAGACACACCCTATTCCCTATTCCCTATTGCCTATTCCCTACCCCCTATTCCCTATTGCCTATTGCCTATTCCCTATTGCCTACCCACTATTGCCTATTGCCTACGCAAGCGCGTTGCGGGCGGAACGGGCGTTTGGTAAACTTGTGTCCGCATTGCCGAAACAACAGGTTAAACCATGCAAATAATCATCTGCAAGACCAAAGAAGAGGCGTGCCGCAAAGCCGCCGACACGATCGCATCCGCGATCCGCGCCAATCCGCGCATAGTTCTGGGACTCGCCACGGGATCCACGCCGGTGGCGATGTACGACGAACTCGTAAAGGACAACAAGGCCGGAAAGGTCGATTTCTCTACCGTCCGCTCGTTCAACCTCGACGAGTACCAGGGGCTTCCGCCGGAGCACGACCAGTCCTACCGCTACTTCATGAACGCCAACCTGTTCGATCGCGTGAACATCGACAAGGCGAACACGCGCGTACCGCCCGGCCAGGCGGAGGACGTCGCCGCGGCGTGCGCGCAGTACGAAGCCGACATCAAGGCGGCGGGCGGAATCGACATACAGGTCCTCGGCATCGGCTCCGACGGGCACATCGCGTTCAACGAACCCGGCTCTTCGCTGGTTTCGCGCACGCGCCTCGTGGCTCTGACGGAACAGACGATAAAAGACAACGCGCGATTCTTCGCGTCCGAGGCCGACGTGCCGCGCCGCGCCGTTTCGATGGGCGTGGGGACGATCATGGAAGCGCGCAAAATCGTGATGCTCGCTTTCGGCGCGAACAAGGCCGCCGCGGTGAAAGCCGCCGTCGAAGGCGGAATCTCGCAGTTCTGCCCCGCGTCGGCGCTGCAGATGCATCCCGACGCGATGGTGTTCCTCGACGAAGAGGCCGCGTCGCAGCTCGCGCTCAAGGATTTCTACAAGAGCCAGAGCGCGAACGTCTGACGTGCGAATGACGGCGGCAGCGGAAAATCCCCAAGACGCCGGAGGGCGCTGGAGCGCCGCGCGCGAACTCGCGCGCGGCGCGCGCCTGTCCGTCATAATGCCGTTCTACAATCTGGCGCAGGAGACGGACGGCAACCTTTCCGCCGTCTCGCGCACGTTGGACGCATCCGGGATCGACTACGAACTCGTGCCCGTGGACGACGGTTCGCGCGACGGCACGAGAAAAGCGCTTGCCGCGGCGGCCGCGGCGGCGCAGGGCCGGATCAAGCCGGTGTTCCTGAACGACAATTCCGGCAAGGGCGCCGCGCTGAAGGCCGGATTCGCGGCGTCGTCCGGCGGGTTCGTCCTGCTCCTCGACGGAGATCTGGACATCCTGCCGGAACGCATCCCTGACTTTTTCGACGCGATGAAGGCGAAAGGCGCGGACATCGTGGTTGGGTCGAAACGCCACCCCGCATCGTCCGTGCAATATCCGTGGCACAGGCGCCTTGCGTCCTTCGCATACTATTCCATGCTGCGGATTCTCGGCGGCGTGAAGGTCACGGACACGCAGACCGGAATGAAACTCTTCCGCAGGAAGGTTCTGGGCGAAGCGCTGGACCGCATGCTCGTGAAGACGTACGCGTTCGATTTCGAACTGCTCGCGATCGCGGCGGAGCGCGGGGCGGTCATCGCCGAAGCGCCGGTCACGATCCGCTACGGAACGAAATTCGGCGCGCTTTCCTGGCGGACGGTCCGCAACGTGTTCGCCGACACTCTCGCCGTTTTCTACCGCCGCCGCATTCTGGGCTACTACGCGAAAGTGGAAGTCCCGCCGCCGATGGAAAAACCGCTGCGCGTGTCGGTGGTGATCGCCTGCCCGCATCCTTCCGTATTCCTCGACGAATGCCTTTCGGCTCTCGCAAAACAGACGTACCGCGAATTCGAAACGATCGTGCTGCCCGACGGCGAATACGCGGCCCCGGAAGCCCCGTACCCTTTGAGATTCGTCGCCACGGGGAAAATCCGCCCGGCCGAAAAGCGCAATCTCGGCATAAAACTCGCGACTGGCGACATCGTGGCGTTCATCGACGACGACGCATACCCCGAACAGCGCTGGCTTGAACACGCGGTGAAATACTTCACGGCCCAGGACGTGGGCGCGGTCGGCGGACCGGCCGTCACGCCGCCCGGGGATCCGTATCTCGCGAAAATCGGGGGGCGCGTCTACGCTTCGCGGCTCGTGTCCGGCAACTACCGCTTCAGATACTGCACCGGCCTCGTGAAGACGGACGTCGACGACTATCCGTCCTGCAACCTGCTCGTGCGCACTTCGCTTCTGCGCCAGATCGGCGGCTACCGCACCGACTTCTGGCCGGGGGAGGACACGCTCCTATGCGACGACATCGTATACGGGCGCAAAAAGCGGATCGTCTACGACCCCTGGGCCGTAGTCTACCACCACCGGCGCCCCATCTTCGGCCCGCATCTGCGCCAGCTCGGACGCTATGCGTACCACCGGGGGTATTTCGTCAAGCGTTTCCCGGCGACATCCCGGAAACTTTCCTACTTTGTTCCTTCGGCGTTTCTCGTATGCGTTGCGGCGGGCGGCATCCTCGCCGCCGCGCTTCCATTCGCGCTTCCGGAAGCCGGCGTGCGCTTCGCTCTGTTCTATTCCGCCTGCCTTGCGATATACGGCGCGGCGGTCCTTGCATCCGCATTCTGCCTGAACCCGGCAACCTGGCTTCTGACGGCGCTTGGAATCGCCGCGACGCATCTTTGGTACGGCGCGCGCTTTCTCGCAGGACTTTGCGCCGCGCGCATGCCGTGCGAGGTGATCGAGTTCGACCATCCGGAAGCCAAAACGCCGTCTGCGGCGGAGGCTGAAACACCATGACACCCCAAATCGCATATCCGTGCGCCGTTCTGGCCGCCTACATCGCCGGCTCCGTTCCGTTCGGCTTCCTGATCGGCCTTGCGCGCGGAATCGACATCCGCAAGGCCGGCTCCGGCAACATAGGCGCCACGAACGTATTCCGCACGGTCGGAAAACCGTGGGGTCTGCTTGCGTTCGCATTCGATTTCCTCAAGGGGCTTCTCCCCGTCCTCGCGGCAAAGCATTTCTTCCCCGGCGAAGAATTCAAATGGCTGCCTCTCGCCGCGGGGACGGCGGCTGTCTGCGGCCACATGTTCACCGTATTCATGAAATTCAAGGGCGGAAAAGGCGTAGCCACCGGATTCGGCATGCTCGCGGGGCTGATGCCGCATCTGGTCCTGTGCGCGTTCGCGGTCTTTGCGGTTCTCGTGGCGGCTTTCCGCTACATATCGCTCGGCTCCGTGGCCGCCGCGCTGTTCCTCGCGACGGCGGTGTGGATTCCCTGCGAAACCCTCGGCAACCCCTCCGGCTGGCGGGACTGGCCGCTTTGCACGCTCATCGCCGCAGTCTGTCTTTTTTCCGTATGGAAACACCGCGCGAACATCGCGCGGCTTGCGGCGGGGAAAGAACCCAAGATCTTCTGAACCGGGGCGGGCGCCTCACGAAAGCGCCCGCAGGAGCAGAGTCGCCGACCCGCAGGGATTCTTCGTGACCCGGCCCGAGATGCGCCGCACCGAAACGAGCGGAACGTGAAGTTCCGCCTCCTCGCCGGCGCCGGGCAGCGAAACGATATCGGCAACGCCCTGGGCGATCTGCTTCGGGCCGGGGTAGGTGCCGACCATCGAAGAAAGCGCGTCGATCGGCGCGCTTGCCACGTCTGAAATCCCGACCGTGAACTTCTGCACCACGTCGGAGCCTGTCTTGAACGCGAGTTTCGCAGTCAGGCGCAGAAACTTTTCGATATTCTCCGTATTCAGCGATTCGGAGACGGAAACCGCCACGCCCGCGTGACCTTCGACATCCTCGCGGAAAAGTATGCGCTTCGTCCATTCCTCGGCGGAGAAATCCGCTTTGCTCTTTGCGAAGACGGCTTCGCGGGAGGCGGTCTTCCGCGCGATTGCGCTGCGCGGCCAGATCAGATCGACGGTTATCAGATTGCGGGACTTCAAGAGGATTTTCTGGAAACCCGCCCCGGATATGTCTACGCGGGAAAGGAGAAATTCGACCGTCTGTTTTTGCTTCATGATGAATATCCTTTATTCATGCACACGTTCCGGATGGTGGAGGTAAGGGGAGTCGAACCCCTGACCTCTTCAATGCCATTGAAGCGCTCTACCAACTGAGCTATAC
>CACYEO010000196.1 GCA_902773475.1 uncultured bacterium
AGCAGATAGCAGATGGCTGTTAGCTGTCAGCCGGCGGGGCGCAAGATGTGGCAAGGCCGCCCCGGCCTTGCTGCAAGGGCGAGGGCGACCTTGCCACATCTCTCTTGCGGAACCCTGCAAACTCAAACCCTTGTAAATGTTGTTTTTCCAGTTGTTCCGGTTGTTTCCAATCTCAAACCGCATGGGTAAAAACCGCAGATGCGCCCAGCTTCACCCTTGTCCCGATTTATGGGGGAGTGCCTACATGTCCCAGGAAAGATCGAGGCGGGTGGACGCGCCGGGGGGCGGATTGAACTTCGTGCGATGCTTCCGCGCTGTTATCCACAATCCGTCGATAGAGGAAACTCCCAGCTCCGCGCCGCTTTTAAGCCGCAGAAACTCCGCGCCCCGGGTTCCAGGCTTCACCGCCGATATGAAGAGCGGTATTCTCTGTTCCTCGAGGAATACAGGTTCCGGCGCCGCCACGCGCGACAGGTTTTCAATATTCTCCCGGGTGTTTTCCGGCGAAACTGTGAACCGCCGCACTCCGAGCGCGGCAAGTTGCGCGCAGGCGGCCCGGTTGAATGCGTAGAGCGTCCAGTCCGCCGTCACATCCTCCACGCCGGATTCCCGCAAAAGAGACAGCCCCGCAAGATCGGCGGCCTCCCAGCGGACGAATCCGTTCCCGGCAAGAGCGCGCACCGTTTCCGCAAGCGCAGGAAAATCGCAGTCGCGCGTCCACACCGGCAGTGCGAGACGCACCGTTCCGCATTTAAAGCCAGGGCGGGAGAGCGCGGACAGTACGCCGGGGGAGGACGCCCGGCCTATAGACACCACCGTCTCCGCAAAGCCTTCCACCGGGGCGGACTCCACCTGGTCGAGACGTATTTTGAGCGAACGCGCAGAAGCCCGCCCGGAGGCGGAGAATGCAGGGAGGGAAGCGAATGCTTCCGCAGCGCGGCGCGCGCGCGAATCCGCCGCGGCGGCGTCGAGTTTTGCGACAAGTTCGCGTCTCAGCGCGTTCAATGCCGCAGGCGGCGCGAACAGCGAATCCGGATCGAGGACGGATATTCCGGCGAACGACCATTCCGTTCCGCCCGTGCGGGAGAACGCCTTGCGCACGGCGTCCAGAGTGAGGGCGCTGTTGCGGGCCTTTTCAAGCGGCGCGGCGACCGACACGGTCACGCCGAATGCGGGCGCGCTCGCCGAAACGCCGTCCGGCGAAAGCGAAACGGATATTTCCGCCGGGGTTCCGCAATCCACGGAAGAAGGGCGGAACGACGGCACGGGAAACGCGCGCCGCACGGCCTCCGAAGCCGAACAGTAGACCGCGGCCCCCTCGCGGAGCGGAGATTCGCCGGAACGCGACAGTTCGCGGATGCGTTCGACCGGCAGAAACACTTCAACATCGGAATCCGCCGGAACGGAAAAGGCCGGACGGCGCGAAATGGCCGTCCTCAGCGCCGTGACGGCAAGCCCGAACGGACGCAGCCCCGGACGCACGAACTGAAGCCCGTCGTGGAGTTCGAGCGCGCGCTCCGTGCGGAAGCGTATCCACGATCTGCCCTCGCGGTCTTTCGTCACGCGCTTCAACGTTCCTATGCGCGTTCCGAGATGGCCGAGCGACTCGCCGTCGAGAATCTCCTCCGCCGGGCGGTCCGCGCCGGGGATGTAGAACGATGTCGTCCTGCGCGAAAAGACAGTCTCGAGATCCGCGACCGACGGGCCGCCAGGCTCGCCGTCGAGAAGATGCCTGTAGTACGAGACGGCGGATGCCACGTAAAGCGGCGACTTCATGCGTCCTTCGATTTTCAGCGAAGCGGCCCCGGCGGCGGCGAGTTCCCCGAGGAACCCGTCCAGGCGCAGATCGCGCATGGAAAACGGCAGGATTTTGCGTCCGTCCGGAGTTTCGCACGACTGGCGGCAGCAGTACGCGCAGCGCCCCCGATTTCCGGAGCGGGCGTTTTCCACGGCGGAGAAAAGGCACAGCCCGGAAATTGAATAGCACAGCGCGCCGTGCACGAAAACCTCGATCTCCGCGCCGCCGCGCGCGCAGATGCCGCGCAGTTCTTCCAACGAAAGCTCCCGCGCCGCGACAACGCGCGAAAAACCGAGCGCGGCAAGGGCGCGCACGCCTTGGATGTTGTGGGCGACAAGCTGCGTGGACGCGTGGAGTTCAAGCGACGGGAAGCACCGGCGCGCGATGGCGGCGACGCCCAGATCCTGAACGATCAGCGCATCGGGGCGGATGTCCGACAGCGCCGCGAGCGTATCGCACAATGCGGGGATTTCCGCTTCGTACACGAGCGTGTTCAGCGTGACGTATATCTTGCGCCCGGGGGAGAGGCTCCTGGCGAAAGCGAGAATTTCGCGAAGCTGCGCCAATGTGAAATTCCCGGCTTCGGCGCGCGCGGAAAAAGATTTCAGCCCGAGGTACACGGCATCGGCGCCGGCCGCGAACGCGGCGAGCGCGCAGTCGAAATCCCCGGCCGGCGCAAGGAGTTCCGGCGCGCGCGGACGGCGGTCAGTCGCGATATATGATTCTGGCTTCGTCATCGCGTTGCACGGTGCGCATGTAGCGTACCGCGGGCTTGCCGAAGTACATCGTATAGAAAGGCGCGTTCGGCGAGAGCCCCAGCAAATGGCGCACTTCCGGGATTTCGCGCGATATGAGCGGCAGATAGCCGCACCAGCACGTGCCGAGCCCCTCTGCGGCGGCGAGCATGTCGAAATACGCCATCGCCGCGTGCACGTCCGTATCCGGCGTGGTGGCGTCGGGCAGGCGTTCGTCGGCGGAGACCACGAGCATGTGCGGCGCGCCGCGGAAAAATTCGTCGTATTTGCCGCGCCGCAGGGCGATCGCGGGAATCGCGATCCAGCGCGGAATCATGCGCCCGCCGTCTTTGTGCTCCTCTACGAGTTTAAGGAAGCCGGCGCGCAGGCGGTCCATGGATTCCACCGTGCGGAAACAGGTGAAGGAAAGTTCGCGCGCGTTGCACCCGGTGGGAACGTTGGCGAGCGCTTTCAAAAGCGAATCGATCGTCGCCGGATCCACGTTTTCGCGGACGAACGAACGCACCGACCGGCGGCTTCGCAGCAGGTTGCGCATCTGCTCCCCGGAAGGAAGATCGAGCGAACGCAGAGGGGATGCCTTGGAGGGATCGAGCCCGCGGATCGAAAGCGCTCCGGCGGGGCAGACCGCCATGCAGTGCTGGCAGCGCATGCAGCGGTCGGTCTTGTCCTGCGGAATGCACGGCAGGCCGTCTCCGTCCCGGTCTAAATGTATCAGTTTGCGGGGGCAGTCTTTTACGCAGAGACCGCACTTGACGCATTTCGCGGCGTCTACGCGGAATTTCAGGTCATGCATTGCGTTTCTTCAAGAATGTTTCGGCTGTTTCAAGCGCGCGCGCCACGGATTTGTCCATGTCGTAGTATTTGTATTCGCCAAGGCGTCCGCCCACCGTCATGCCGGGGAATTCGCGGGCGGCTTCTTCGCGGTATCTGGCGAGAAGCGCGTCCGACTGCGGATTCGACACGGGATAGTAGGGTTCGTCGCCGGGTTTCCATGCCGCCGGATATTCGCGGCAGACTGCGGTGAAAGGCCGCCGCATCGTTTCGGCGTCCTCCGGGTGGAAATGCTTGAACTCGTGGATCCGCGTATAGGGAACGTCGGCGTCCGTGTAGTTCACGACGCTCGTTCCCTGGAAATCGGCGACCGGCAGCGTCTCGCGCTCGAAGCGGAGCGTGCGCCACGGAAGCGGGCCGAAACGGAATCCGAGCAGTTCGTCCACCGGACCGGAATAGAACACAGGCACGCCGGACGGAATGTGTTTTCTTTCCGCAAGATAGTCCGTGCCGCAGCGCAGAGTTATCCCCGTGCGGTGGAGCATTTCCGCGAAAAGCGCATTGTAGCCCCACCGCGGAATGCCTTGCAGGAGATCCGCGAAATAATTGACGTCGTAGCTGGCGCGCACCGGCAGCCTGCGGATTATCGACGCGTCCAGCTCTTTCGGATCGCATCCCCACTGCTTGGCAGTGTAGTTCTTTATGAACGCCTCGTAGACGGGGCGGCCTACGAACGACACCGCCTGCTCTTCGAAATTGCGCGGGGTTCCCGGAATGCCGGACTTGGCGACTTCGCCGGCAATGAAATCCGCGACTTCGCCGGGTTTCAGCTCCAGTCCGTAGAATGAGTTCAGAAGCGCGAGGCCCAAGGGGAGGAAATACGTTTTCCCGGCGTGGCGGGCGAGGACTTTGTGCTGATAGCCGTTGAACGCGGTGAAGCGGTTCACGAACGACCAGGTTTTAGAATCCGACGTGTGGAAAATATGCGAGCCGTAGACATGCACCTCTGCGCCGGACGCTTCGTCCTTCTCGCAACGGCAGTTTCCGCCCGGGGCGGAGCGCCTTTCAAGGACGAGAACCGCAAGCCCGGCGTCCGCGAGGACGCGCGCGACGGTGCATCCCCAGATGCCGGCGCCCGCCACCACGGCATCGTATCCGAACACGGGCGTCATCGCGGATTCCTTTCCAGAAGCGGGTCGGAGATTATCGATTCAAGCTGTTTTTCTATTATCTTCATGGAAAGATGCGCATCGAAAAAGGCGCGCGCCTCGGCGTCTATCGCGGGAAGTTCCGCCTCCGCCGCGCGGTACGCGCGCACGGCGTCGGCGATCGCGCGCGGATCGCCCGGCGGTATGAACTTTATGGCGCGGCAGTCCGCGGCCTCCGGCGGATAGCCGGAACAGAATTCATTCACCACCGGACGCGAACAGGCCATCGCTTCATAGACCTTGTTGCCGATTACGCGAGACGCCTTTTCAGTCGTCCCGAAAACGCCGAACACCACGTCGTGCGCGCCGATCACCGATGGCACCTGCACATACGGGACTTTTTCAAGAAACCGCACGTTGCGCAGCCCGGCCGCTTTCGCCTCTGTCGCGGCCTTGTACGCGCCCCAGCCCAGAAAATTCCATTCCACAGGCTCGTTCTGCGTCATGCGGGCAGCCTCTACTATGTACTCCGTTCCGTGAAGCGGAAGATACGCGCCGTGGTAGAGGACTTTGAAAGGTTCGCCCGGCTTGCGCGCGCGCGGCGGCTGCGGAACGAACACCTTTTCGTCCGTCCCGGTGAAAAGAACGCGCAACTTCCCGCGCGGAACGCCGAGCGTCGAGGCGAAGAAATCCGCATGGCATGACGTATCGCACGTCACCATGTCCGGCGCCGACATCATTTTCTTCTCGAGGGCGAGGAGTCTCTTCGCGCGACGTTCCTCCTCGTCCCACTTCTGCTGCTCCAGGACTTTCTTGTCCCAAGCGGAAATCATCGGATCGAATATGACCGGGACGTTCCTTCGGTGCGCCCAGCGGCAGGCGGCGAGAATGTCGCGCTGGCGGCACACAGGCACCCATACTAGATCCGGACGCGCGGAAGGTCCGCGGAAAAACGCCTCGACGTCGCCGAACCGGGGCCATACTTTCACGAAAAAGAAATCGACTTCCCAGCCGAGTCTCTTGAAGAGGGAAATATAGACCCGGTTGCGGGAGTATCCGGGGTCGAAACGGCCCCACCACAACACTCTTTTCTTTTCCGCCATATTGTTTGCGCGCCGTGCGCGGAGCGCCCGGACCGCCATAAAACGACAGAACCCCGGAGTGGATTTCCGATCCAGTCCGGGGTCTTGACGTCTTTACAGGGAAGGCACCGACTTGAGAGCGTCGGCGGCCTTCTCGGCGGCCTTTTGCGCTTCATCGGCCTTCTTTTCCACGTCTTTGAGGCCTTTTTCCACGTCCTTCTTCGCGTCTTCCACCTTCTTGTTCTTGCAGGTGCATTCCTTGCCGTCTTTGCAGCCGCACTTGCAGTCGGCGTTGTTGCAGGCGCACTTTTTGCAGCAGCCAGCGAGAGCAGCGGCCGCCACGGCCGCAACGAGCACGAGTTTCTTCATCTTTTTCATTCCTTTCGTTTCTGTTCCGCGAACCGGAACGCCGCAAGTATACCACAATCCCCGCCCCGGTATCTTGCAAGGGCCGCGCGGATGCATCATGGGAAAAGTGCAATATGTAGTGGAACACCCCGGAAAGGTGTTTTTGCGGGGTGGAGACAGAGGTCGAAACGAGAGAA